>JADGFH010000177.1 GCA_016743925.1 Labilibaculum sp. | reverse complement strand
CGTTAGAATAGGCTTTGGTTCCGTAACCAATTCTATCGAAAATGTTTTTCATCCACTCCCTAATGTGTGGTTTTACTTTGGTGTTCGAATATTCATCAAGATGAACGGCACCGTTTCGGGTTTGGGCGAAACGTGCAGCAATGTATTTTGCAGTTGAATTACCTGCCAAACCAATTGCATCGGTTTTTTGTCCGAACATGTTCAATACGCTTTCGCAGATAGTCGATTTTCCCGTTTGTGGCTTTCCGGCACTCCAAGGAATTGGACAGCCAACACCCGATTTATGAGAGAAAACAATATCAGAAAACAGATTGGCAACAAAACAACATATAGCCACTTCGCCATTTTTACCATATACCTGGGCAAACAAATTTTTCCATTTACCGAAATCGACTTGTTTCGAATGGGTATGGTGAGCAAATCGTTTGGTTTCACGATACAATTCGTAATCACGAGCATTAAATTTACTCCAAGCAGGTAAATAATAATTGGTTTCGCCATGGCTAACCATTCCATATTCATCAACCGGAAGAAAGCCTGTTGATACTACAATACCATTGCTAAAAGCGTAAAATCCGTAATCGGGTTGCCATCCTAAAACGTTAATTTGAGTTGCTGGCTTTTCGTGTCTAAACAAAAGCTTCATTAAGGCCAGTAGATCATCGCCCGAACCACTCCAAATAAAATCACCTTCATCAATCATTAATTGTCTAAAATCGGTTAAGCTTACGAAATTCTTACTGGTTACCTCTACCACCCGAGAAACACTATCGTAGTTCTTTATTTCGCAAATTCGTTTTGGTTCCTCGTCGCTGTTAATCTGAAACAACACACGCATGGTGAAATTGGCAATTTCTTTCCTTTCCTTCTCTCCATTCTGACGATACAAAGTCCCTCCTACTTCCGAAAAGCCTAAAGTAGATGCCTTTTCATCGGGAATTTCTTCGATGGTTGTATCTGGCTTAACAATATAGGTATGCGTGTAATATTTGAATTTCTTGCTTGGCTTGTCTTGTAAAATTGGCTTGTGAAATTCGTAGAATTCCTGAACATTACCCATATGGTAAATGCTTCTTACCCTAAAATCGTTAATTGCCGATAATTTATAGGCTGTAAAATGTTTCGATTTGTCGTTAATCTTAACCGATTCGATTAAATCGTCAAGAATAGCAATCTGTTTTTTATTTGGCTTGCCAATGTTCTTATTCCATGCTTTTACATCTTCAATTCCATCGAGCGAAAGCTTTCTTTGTTCGGATAGTAAATCATCTAAACCATATTTTTTTTCAGGATGTGGATTCGGATGTGCTAAATAAACATCGGCAAATGGTTGAAACAAGGTTTTAGCCATTATGGTTGCCGATAAAAACTGATTAGGACGTTTGGTTTCGGCATCGGGTTTCCCATCCTTTTTGCCTTTTTTCTTTGTTGATGAGTACAAATCGAACAAATCGGAATCGAAAACTACAACCACATTTTGCACATTGCAGGTTATTAGCAATTCCTTAATTTCTTTGCGCAAAATATTCTGATTCTTTTTATCGGGATCCTTAAAACCAAACAAACCATTCATTCCAATAACTGGCAGTCCACCAACATTTGCAGCCGATAAAGCTTTTTTAAATCCCTCGACAATAAAAAGTGTTTTAATCTGCTTTTTTTCGTTGAAACAATCAACCACTGGCTTGGTAAACAAGCAACGTGTTCCCGATCCTTTTACAGGAGTATATTTTGCCGGTCCAGTAGTGGTCTCCTTTAGTGTTTGCCATCGCGTTAAATACCAATCACGAATTTTAATTTTAGGACCATTGCCACCATAAGTATATTGTTCCAGATCTTTTGTAATGATATCAGGCACATAAAATCGAACATTTCCATCATCATCAGGAATCATGTAACAACTTTTCGCCGAACGTCCTTCTCTTTCGTAAGGAAACTGATTTGCATCGAACGATAAGCCAGTATCTAAAAGCTGTTGCAAGAAAAACTTGTACTTATCGTTTTCAAAATATTTTTGGAATGGATCCTTAGTCGGTTTTGTATTTTGATTTGTCATAGCTGCTTCAGGAATAGGAATTTTATTTCGGTGTCTTTTGTCATTTCCGGATACTTATTTTTTAGGTGCAAATACAACTCTTTCTCGTTGTAACCATATCCGTATTGCGAAAGCCAGGGCGGAGGATCATATATTGGATCAGTCCAATGATCGACAATCTCTGCTTTCATATGAAAAACCTTGTCAGATTCATTTTTTGTTTCTAGCTGAACCACATCTCCAATTTTGAAAGGGCCATTAAACATGGGCTCTGCTAGTATGAAATAATCCGATCGGTATCGCCACTGCCTTATTGTTTTCATTGCGAAATAGGTTTAATTGCAGTAAGTGCATTTATAATTTAAGGCTTCGCCTTCTAGGTTGTTAGCAATGTCGTTTAAAGAGCTTCCACAGCTCGGACAATGATCCGCATCAATCAACCATTGCTCGGTTTGCTTTCTTCGTTTTTTGCTCATGTGTGGTAAAGCTGCAAGCTTGCGGTGTACAATAGAAAGCTTTCGTTCTTCTGCTCGGTTTCGTACCACCCACAAGTGTTTAATGCTTGTGTTGGTAATTGTCGAAATCAATTTGGTTTTACTCCCTATTTGTAGCGTTACTGTCATTTGCGGCCTCCTTTCTTTCGCCATCAATAAACTCTTTGCAGCTATCAATAACATTATCTATAGCCGTTTCGGGATGTGGATCGCACAATCTTAAATAAGCAGTATGGTAAGTAGATCCAATCTTGTTTGTGCGAACCAATATGATATAAATGACATTGTATTCGTCGATATGCCATTTCTTTAAGTGCAATGCAGATTTACCATCAAGCAATTCAAATAACAGCTTAAATAGGAGTTGTATGTGTTCCATTTCTTTCAATTTTTTCTGAGTCTTTAATTATTTCTAAAAATTCGCTCATAAGAGCTTTGTGAGAGTTGCAGTTTATTCCTGGTATCATTTCCTTAATCAATTCCTTTTTGCGTAAAAAGAAACTAGCTGCTAATTGATCAGTATTATATTTGTGCCAATTAATCAGTTTTTCTAATTCGGCAATTGCTGGGCTAATTGGTGTTTCGGTTTTTCTTGCAATTGCTTTTCGGATACGGATAAGCTTCCGTACATAAGAAATTGGTCTTCTAGTACTTTGTTTCCTAGCCATTTCTTTTCTATTAATGTTACTTTATAAGAAAGCATCCCCGATCCTTTTAATACCAATAAAGATTGATCGGTGTTAATAGCTGACAAGTGCAGAGCTTCTACATTATCGGCAGCATAAAATGAGAGGGTTACATTATAAAGAGAGGAATGTAAATTCGATGTCTTTAATTCCTTAATCTCTATTCTTGCATCAGATTCCTTCGCACTATTTTCACGATCTATTTCTAATGTTTCGAATGTGTGAAACAAAAATTTGGCTTGGTAGTGATTCATGGTTTGCTGTTTATTTAGTAATGATTAAACAAAAAGAGAATCGCCATTTTTTAAACCGCCAAGTCATTTGTGGCGATCCTCTTTTTTTATTTATTGCATTGGGGGATGCCTTCTAAACAAATCCTTTGTCGCGAGCCCATTTTCCAACCTCGTTTCGGTTGTTTTTATCAAGCTTAACACGAATATGAGTGTAATGTGTGCGGATGGTAGCAACTGTATTACCAAGCTCTTCGGCTATTTCTATGTCTTGTTTTCCAAGGCCAATTAGTCTGGTAATAAAATACTCTTGAGGAGTAAGTCCTCCTGGTATAAGGCAAACTATTCCAAATCCAGGACAAGTTTTTTCATGCTCGCAGTTTGGAGCATCTGGATATGTAATACCATCAATCAAATCAGGAGTAGAATCAAAATTTCCATAACGACACGATAAGAATTTATTAAATCGATTTTCTTTCACTTTCATTTTTTCAGATAAGCAAAGCTGTACTGTTTCATCATCAGAAAATTCCTGTTCGAAAGGCTTACGGTATTTCTTTGGCAATTCACAAAACTTAGATTTAGTTCCGTTCATTATTACTTTTAGTTCGCCATTGTAACGATACATTTCAATTTTATCGGACTCGAAGCAAGGAGGTACATTAGAAAATTGCATTGTGGAGTGTTTAATGGTTAATAGTTTATTTCAATAACTGAGTCTGTTCAGCTTTCTTTTCATCTTCAGTTTTTAAGAGTGCAAAAGCATCATCTATAACCTTTTGGTTATATCTCTCGTTATTAGAATTAAGAACATAGTCGATATAGGCTAACGAAAAGCCTGTTGACTCATGAAGTTTGTCACGATATCCCTCTGTTTGCTTAAGTCGCTTTCTCAATTTTTTTAATTCAGTCTTGTTAATCATTTTACTGTATTTGATCTGTTGTGTAATAGTTGTACTTTTGTTGTGTAATAGTTGTACTTTTGTTGTGTATCTGTTGTGTAAAAGTACAAACATGTTTTAATTATGCAAACATTTTTGTAGTTTATTATTCAAACATTCTTGTAGTTATGGCCTTACCACTTGTTAATCAAAGAATTAAAGACTTAATAAATTTTCATGCTAATGGTAGCGTAAAGAAGTTTTCTGAACTCATAGAACTTAATAGCGCTCAGGTGCTTAATCGAATATTCAATAAGGATAAAAGAAATCAAGAATTTCCAGCTCCTAGTTCAGAGATACTATTTTCCATTGCAAACAAGTTTGAAGAACTGAATTGTAATTGGCTTTTAACAGGAAAAGGAGAAATGTATAGTAAGGATGAGAATGAAATATCTATACATGGTGGACAAAATGTATTCTCAGATGAAGTTGTTCAGTATAAAGGGAAAAATAACACCCTAATGCAAAGCGGTACTGATACTGCTTTAATAAAACAATTACAGGGGCAATTAGAATTGAAAGAAAAGGAAAATGAATTATTAAGAAAATCGGATACTCAGAAAGATAAAATGATTGAGCGTTATGAAAAATTATTAGACCAATAACCGCCAAGTTATTATATAGGAAAAGGGAGAAACATTGCGTTTTTCCCTTTTTTATGAGCATTTCACAACAAACATGTTATATAACACATTATTATTTCCTTAACAATAGGTTACTTTATTGTAAAATCAAGAATTAAGAGGTGTACCGTACAAATTTAAAATACTCAAACCATTTATGAACATCGAGAACCTTAAAATTGAGGGCTCGGAAAACTACTTTAGTATCCGCTTTAATTTTAAATACCTTCTGATTACCGCTTGTGTATGTATTATTGCTTCCATAGCATATTATTGTTACCCGATTAACAATTACTGCAACGAAGAACTTTTCGCTATGTATTACCAAGAGCCAAACATGAAAGCTCGTGGTTCCGATACAGAAGCAGGAATGTTCTTTAAGGCCATATCGTCGATGAAAAATCACGATTACGAAACTGCTAAAATAGAATTTCGCAAAACACTAAATGAACGTGGACAAATGCACGATCATGCTCAATGGTATATGATGCTTTGCTTGCTTAAAACTAATTCGTCAGAAGAGATGATTAACGCTTATTTGTGCGATATGGTTAGGAACAGAGGTCAGTATTCAAAAAAAGCGACGAAGATACTTTATCACAAAAGTAATCAGGAAAAAGAAAACGAGAACAACTAAAACTACATATAAATAACCACTACTCGGTGTGTTTAGTTTGGTGCTATTGCCAATTAAAACTACACCACTCCAAAAAGCAGGTGAACGATGAACAGACCAAGTATTGTTTAGGAAGTTCACCTTTGCTTTTTGCAGAGCAATATCTTTCGGATCTCCATTACTTAGGTTAGCGTAAAACTCAGATAATATTTTCTGAGTAGATTCATCGGGAATTGCCCAACCCGATGCTAAAACAGAATGTGAACCAGCTTCTATAAATTTTCTGGCCGTTCCAAAATATCCCTCTACAGATTGCAGCTCTCCAGTATTCGATTCGCAAGCACTTAACACGGTTAAAGAATTGTTTAGGTTCAATTGATACAATTCGTCTGCATGTATGGTATCCTTATCAAGAACAATTTCGCCACTGTTACCATGAGAGATTACTGAAATGATATCGTAGTTCCCAATCTCGTTAAAAAAATTCTCGCTTGTGGCTTTTTCTCCATCGAAAATATCAGTATCGAAATTACGACTTAGTTCTTCGGCTTCGGCCTTGTTAAACCTTAGCTGCAAAGTATCTACCGAATAGCTAGGAACAAAAGATACAGCCTTGTTAGAATGCCTTTCTAAGTCGGTTTGCAAGCTCGAAATTGAAGCTGAGTAACTTATTGCATAATCGTTAACCAAGTAGTTTACGTTGGTGTAATCTGCCCACCTATTAGAAGCTTCAGTATTGGTTAATGCCTCGAAAGGAATTCTATACAGTTCGCCATAAGGCAGAATTAACAAGCGTTTACAATCTTTAGGATAGTTGGCCCGAAAAATGAGGTACAATCGGTTCAAAGCATTCATGTAATGCTTATACTTTTTTAAAGTGGATCCGGAAAACATCTTCGTATTCCTGGACACCAATTCAACATCATTGTAAAACTGCTTTCCAATTGGCTGCAGAATCGTTTCAGAATGATCACCATATTTAATAAACGTGGTAAGTAATGAATCTGATAAAGCATAGTGAACTATTCCCATGTCATTTGGTAAATCCTCAATTACTTCCTTATAATTTTTTGGTTCAGGTACCGGATAGCTTTCCAAGAGCTGTTCTTTAATTTCAATGATTCTATCCAAACCATCAAACTCATTGGTTAAAGCCTTGGTAATTTCATGGTCCAATTTCTTTAACTCGATTTTCACACTATCTGGCAATGCGTTTTCACGGATTTTTTCCGATAAAACTGGAGCTTTAAAGCGTTCCATCAAGTTCAACATCCAAACGTCATTTTTCAATTTTGCAGCACACTCAATGGCCGATAAATAAATATCCTTGTACATTTCTCCCGATTTCAGTTTAGTCTGATCGATTAAGTACAATTTCTGTAATTGATCGCATGAGTAAAGCGCATCGGAATAAACCTGAGTAGCATCCTTTAACATTCCTGTAGCGTAAAGCATATCTCCTAATTCTTTATTTAGCTCAATAGTTACAGGAGAAAACTGAATTCCATAAATGCGAATTGCCTTATTGTACGAATTTACGGCACTCTCTATTTGGTTGGTTTTTGCGTAAAGGCGTGCAAGATTCTGGTGTATTTGATAAACTCCAACGGTTTTCTCAATCAACGATTTAAAATACTCAATTCCCTTTTGATACTCCCCAGTAGAAAAAGTTAATCGACCAATGTTATTAAGAGCTGATTTTTTTGTGCGACGTAGTTTAGATTTAGAGAATGCCAATTTATAAGATTCACTTGCTTTTTCAAATTGACCATTACGACGATATGCACTCCCTTTGTTTAAATATGTTTGAGCTGCTAGTTCGATATTTCCTACTTTCAGATACCGATTAATTGCTGAATCGAAATAATAAATAGCCTTTATTTGGTTTGCTTGCAACATATAGAGCAAGCCAATATTATTTAACACTCTACCGTTATCTAAACTAGATTTTGAATTATCAAGTGCCTTATTAAAGTACAATAAAGCATTTTCAAAATCTCTATTCCCTGCATACCCTCTTCCTATATTTAACAAACTATCAACCTGTGCGCAACAAACTGAAACAGAAAAACTAAGAAGAACTACAAGTAATAATCTCATTCTATTATTTTTACACCCTGAGTAACAATATTGTTGCTCATTACAAAAAACTTTTTAAAGTTATGAAAAATTTAAACTTGTTTAACGAAGATGTATTAAACCTAGAAGAAATGAATCATATTCTTGGTGGAGATAATGATACAACCGACACAACCGGAAATGATGGGGACGATGGAGATGTAATCATTTGGCAATAAGAAAAGAAGCTCGACTGCTTAGTCGAGCTTTTTTTATCAATTTACTGTATTGTATTTGTTGTGTATCTGTTGTAGATTTGTTGTGTTGATGTAATTTAATAGCCGCCAAGCAATATACACAAGGGTTCGGGAGCCTGAGGTTTTCGAACCCTTCTTATTAGAAAAAAAGCTGTTAACATTCCAGAATAGAAAAAACTGCCATCTTTTAAGGTGCAGATTCTTAGCTATTAATAGCACAGTGGAGCTTCCCTGCAGCTCCACCCATAAATGAAACAAATTGAAATATAAAGTTTCAATTTGTTTCATTTTCAACTATTTAGAAGGATTCTCTTATACTTTCTTCCCCTCCATATTTCCATTGTTTTTCATATTTGTTTCACAATTGTTTTACACACAAAAATTGAAAAATATGAATGCAACGATTAAATTAATTCTTCGAAAGGACTTTAAACGAAAAGACGGTTCAAATTCTATCTTCCTACGTCTAACTATCAACCGAAAGTCTAGATACTTCCCTATTGGCATAAGCACACATAAAGGAGATTTACAAAAGGATAAATTCTTATTTAAGAACTCAATTAAAGATTCAGCAATAAATAACATGAAGCTTAACCAGAACATGGTAAAAGCTCAACAAATACTTAATGACTTTATACGCTTTGAAAAAACGCCAACCTTTACAGAATTTAATCTGAAATTTAAATCGGACTACAACTCAAAAGATTTTTATGATTTTGCTCTAAACTATATTAATAAGAATAAAAATCTCTCCAAAGAAGCAATAAGAACTTATAAATCTCAAGTAACTAAGTTGAAGAAATATCATAGTGGCAAGATCTCTTTAAACGAAGTAAATAATCTTGATTTTATTAAGGATTACGAAAATTATATGATTGAAAGGTTGAATAATAAAACCAATACCATTTATAAATCGTTGGCTTTTATTAGAACAATATTAAACGAAGCCATCGCTCATTCGATAGTTCAAGATTCTGTTTTCTCTAAAATAAAATTGAAAAAAGTAGCAGGAAACAGGGAATTCTTAAGATTCACTGAAATAAACACCTTAGAAAGCCTTTTGAATTCAAATAAACTTAGTCCAACAAGAAAAGAAGTTCTTAGGTATTTCTTATTTAGCTGCTATACCGGATTAAGATTTACTGATATCAAAAACCTAACTTATGGGGATATTTTTGAATACCCATTTTACAATCCTGAAACCAAAGAATCTACTAATAGGGAAATGATCTCATTAGATATGCATAAAACCAAACGACAGGTCAACATTCCCCTTATCCCACAAGCTAAAGCTTTAATAAAACCAGACAATCAGTATCATTATTGCAAAATATTCAAAGTCCTCTCTAATCAAAAAACAAATCAGAATTTAAAAGAAATTATGAAGCTAGCTGAAATAAGAAAAAAAGGAGGAATCTCATTTCATTGCGCTCGACACTCATTCGCAACTAATGCCATTGCTGCAAACATGTCTCTTCCCTATGTCAGTCAACTACTGGGCCATTCGGAAACCAAGACAACAGGGATATACGTCAAAATCTTAAAAGATGTACTATTCGATGAGACTGATAAATTAGCCAATATGCAATAAATTGTTTTTTTATCACTGAAAAAAACTAGACTTTTAGCCTGATGT
>JADGFH010000956.1 GCA_016743925.1 Labilibaculum sp. | reverse complement strand
AACTGGATAAATTAAACATGTACTTGATTGATTTCATGAACTACAAAGCAAAAAATATTCTTGAAATTATACAAGATGCCTGTCGCCGCATGCTTACTTCCAATATTTCAACATCAAAATTCTTTTCTGTATCAAAATTTTGGCGAATTATTCTCTGCATTCAATACTCTCGACTTATTTGTTGACTTATTACAACCATCCGGAATACTAGTAGTAGAGGGTAATCATCACCAATTTGAGTCTTTGGCAATTATTGGTAAGAACAAAAGTGTTCCCGTAATTTGTATTCAACAAGGTTGGCCTAGTATACTTCATACAAGATTTAAAAATATGCAATACAGTCACTTTCTAAGTTGGGGGAAACAGTTTTCATCCATGTATAAAAATGAGAACCCAAAACCTCAATTTATTTCAACGGGCTATCCTTTTGAAGTGAAAAATTGCAAGAATCGAAATGCGATTTCCTTTTTTTTACAAGCTCCAGTTTTAATAAGTACTTCAAAGAATTATAACGAACTCTTAGAATTAGCCTTTTTCTGTGCATCTCAATTTCCAAAAATGGAAATACTAATAAGAGAACATCCAGAATACGCTCTGCCAAAATATTTTGCAAAACAAATATCACTCCACACAAACATCATCTTAGTATCTCCAAAAAACCATAGCCTCTCCGAGATATTTAGTAAAAGTATCGTTGGTATTTCTATCTTTTCATCTACGATAATTGAAGGTTTAGCTCATGGTGTTATTCCTTTTATTTATAATCCAGACTTGATGCCAAATTATTATCCTGATCTTGACAAAGAACACTTGGGAATAGAAGCTAAATCCCTAAAAGAAGCAAAACTAAAAATTACTGAATTAATTCATGATTCGCACAAAATAGAAGACTTCCAAAGACAAATATCAAACAAGCAGATCAATTATTTTGCATCCTTAAATCAACAGGCTTTGGAAACTACAATTAAAACCATCCAGAATATTCAATCATGTAAACAACAATAATCCGTTAGGCCTTAGTGATTAGTTTTATTTACAAGACTCTTACTGTCAATTATTCAACATCAATAACGCAATAATATCAACTTACTGATAATCAAAATTAAATAAAAACTTAACGAACCATTGGCTTAAAATATATAATGGATTATTCAAGCCATTTTTGAGTAGTAATATACTCTCGTAATTCATTTCTACTCATTCGACACACCTTACAAAATTCTTTTTTTAAGTTTATATTGCTTTCCACTGAATAATTACCACTATTTATCCCTCTTGGATGATGCAAATGATACATTACACCATCTATTTTTCGAACCTTATAGCCCAATATTTCCCATCTTTTTACTCTTTCCTGATCCTCGGGTCCCCAACCATAAAAATTCTCGTTTTCCATTCCGGCTTCCATATACTTATTGCGATTAACAATAAAAGCTCCACCTACAGAAAAGTGACCATATGCGAGATGAAATTTCTCTTGATTTTTTATTAGAAAATCAATATCTCTTTTTAAAACATACAATTGACTAATTACTGGATCTACATTATAGAATTTGCCATCATATGGAAAAATCATATCCGCCTGTTCTTCACGAAGCAATTTTACACTTTCAACAATTTGATTGGAAGGTACAATAACATCAGTATCCCAAATAGCAAGGAATTTTGATTCTGAAGCCCTTGTCATTTTATTCAAATATTTTGTTCTATAAAATACGGGATCATGATCTTCTATAAATATTTTTTTATCAATTAAATCATGGTGTACTTTCTCCGTTTTATCAGCTTCCAATACAACAATTGAAGACTGAAAATTACTTTTAAAAAATTGCAATATAGCATACAAATTTTCCAAACGCTCTTTGGAATCAATTCTTACAGGAATTAAAAAACTAACATCAGTTAAATCAATTTTGCTCATAGTTTATTGTTTTACTCCATCATCAAAAAATGCACGCAAAGGACTAATAAACCTAGTTATCAGTCTTCTGTCTTTGGTAATAATATCAGCTGTTCCATCCATTCCCTGAATGAATTTTAATTTCTCACTATAACTGCTACGCATTCCTGTATTTAGTTTAACAGCTACAACATAAGATTGTTCCTCAGGAACCAATGCCATAGACTTTATTTTGGCCCTTAGCATTCCATATTCCATAAAGGGAAAGCCTGATAGTTTTATATTTACATCTTGTCCAATTTCAATCTTACCAAATCCTGAACTGGGTACTTGAATTGTACCA
>JADGFH010000955.1 GCA_016743925.1 Labilibaculum sp. | reverse complement strand
AGACAGATAATGCATAGTAAACTTAAAGACATAAAAACAATACATAAACAATACTTACTTCGAGTAATGTTAATGATATTTATTGTTTTCTTGTGCGCCACAAACATGCTTGTGGCTCAGGAAAATCGTTTTATTAACTATGGGGTAGAACAGGGGCTTCCTCAAGCATATATTTATACCATAAGTCAAAATTCTGATGGATACCTTTGGGTTGGCACAGCAAATGGATTGGCGAGTTTCGATGGTCTTCAATTTACAAGCTATAATTCCTTAGATTCCTTGGGTGGTGATTTTATCACTTGTAATTTAAATACAGAAAAGGGCGATTGGTTTGGTCATAATAACGGCAACTTAAGTTTCAAAAACAGTGATGGATTTCATAAAGTAATACCTGGGCTAAATACTAAAAATGCCATAACTGATATAGGTCAAGCATCAAATGGAAATATTTGGTTTTCTAATCAAACAGAGGGTTTGGTGAAAATTAATTCGAAAAATATGGCTTCTGCTCTTAAGTTTGAAAAGGAATCATTTCCAGTGTTTTCTTTTGAATTTATTGAGGAAAATGAAATGCTAGTTGGAACTGTTGATGGATTAAAACATTGTAGTTACAATGAAAAAGACGAATTAAAGGTTTTAAGAAATATTTCAGGGATTGAATCCAACCGTGTGAAAAGTATTGTAAAGGCACGTACAAAAGATGGTTATTATATTTTAAGTGGTACCAATTCTATTTATTACCTGACCATAGCAGATGGAATATTTACGACTCAGCTAATTGGAGAAAATAGGGATTTTGAATTTGAAGGAGTACAAAGCGTATTTGAGGATCAGTATGCAAATCTTTGGATATCCACCTTTGGAAATGGCGTTCATGTTGTTAAAATGGATGCTACAGGCTATTATATAGACAAAACTTATAATGAATTGAATGGCTTGCAAAGTGATAATGTTAAGCTTGCTTTTGAAGATATTGAAGGAAATATTTGGCTAAGTGTTTATGGAAAAGGACTTGCTCGCTTAATTGATCCAGCTTTTACATTTTTCACTCCAGATAATGAAAAGTATGGAACACTTGTATCTGCTTTATGTGTAGATGCTAATTACAAATGGCTGGGGACTGAAAAAGGACTGTTACGGCAGAGCGTTATGGATAAGGAATCTGTACAGTTTTACGATAGTTATAAAGGATTGCCATTCGATAAGATTACAGCACTTTATAAAAAAGACCAAAATGAATTGTGGATTGGAACGGAAAAAAATGGTGTATATCGGTTAGATATTAAATCAGACAAATTAATCAGACAATCTATTGGTAATGGTATTTTAGAAAATTCGATTAACTCTATCACAGGAGATAATGAATGCACATGGATTGCCACAAAAAAAGGTGCTTGTTGTATCAGTTCCGAGACAAATGATCAAAAATGGTTTACAATAAGTAAAGGAGGATTACCACACAATTGCGTGAATCATATTTTAATGGATTCTCAAAAAAGAGTGTGGTTTGCAACCTTGAGTCAATCAGTCGCTTATCTATCAAATGGCAAAATTTCAAAGTTTACTTTATCATCTGATAAAGTTCGTTCCATTGAAGAAGATGTTAATGGTAATATTTGGATTGGCACATTAGGAAGTGGTGTATTCTTATATCATGATAACAGTTTGCTAAATATTACCACAGTTGATGGGCTTTTATCTGACTATTGTTACTCCTTGACATTTGATAATAAAAATGGAATGTGGATTACACATCGAGGAGGTTTAAGTAGAGTAAATATAAATGATATTAATATAAAGCCTTTACGGTCTAATGTCGGAATTAATAAAAGTGATGAATTTCAAGTTAATGCTAATTTTATAGATGATAAAGATAATTTGTGGTTTGGTTTAAATCATGGAGTGTTCAGTTTTAATCCAATCATTGAAAAAGCTGTACTAACTCCACCAATATTAAAGATTAAATCGGTTAAGGTTAATGATGAACCAATAAATTTAGAGGAGAAAATAGTTTTAAAGCCTGGTAGGTATAAAATTAAAATAGAATTTGTAGGTATTCATTTTAAGGATCCATCAATAGTAAAATATAGATGTATCTTGGATGGCTATGATGAGAATTGGAGTGATTTTTCTTTTAGCAGTGAAGTAACATTTCATGGAGTTAGTGATGGACATTTTAATTTCCGTCTTGAAGCATCTAATGGAGATGGATTGACTAATAAACAGCCTCTAAACCTGCAGATT
>JADGFH010000176.1 GCA_016743925.1 Labilibaculum sp. | reverse complement strand
ATGAAAAATTAACAGTTATTTTAATCTCTTTAGGTTAATTCCTCGAGGCTTGCCCCGAGGATTATTTACTAATTTGTATGTAGATTATTATATGTCAATTGTAAGTGGTTAAAGTCAGCCGGTTCAGATGATTGTACAGTAAATATTACAATTATTGATTCTTTTGATCGATTATTGGATTGCCCTAATACGCTTAATTCATCATCGGAAAATGGTGCTTGTACTTACACTCACATTGTCGGATGTTTGGATCCTGCGATTAGCAATTTATCAGTAATTTCAGATTGAACATTAACACATAATTATACTTCAGCACCTTCTACTGCAACTTTAGATGGAGCCAAATTTCTAAAAGGATCAACTACAGTTGTTTGAATTGCGAATTAAGTGATTGGTGGTGATACCTATACAAGTATTTGTAGTCATCAGGTAGTGGTTCTCCTTCATAACCAGCGGTGGAAAACCACGGTTTAAGCTGAATTTGTTTATGTCATCTCGTTCTAAAATACCTATTTTAAAGTTTGTTCAAACTCCTTTAGGTATTCAGAAAAGTTCAACGTCATTTTGTTTTCTCCACTTTTATCAGGTTTAATTTAGATGAGATAAAAATAGTGTTTGTAAAAGACTTTTAGATCTTAATTGTTGGTTTGTTGCTTATTTAGAATTAAGTCGATATTAAAATTTGCACAATTTTGAGTAGAACAAATAGAGGTAAGATGGGTCAAAATTGTTAATGTTTTAATGTAAATAGATCGTCGAAAATGAAACCTTTTCATTTAAATATGGTATGGTTTTAGTTACAGATTGTTAAATTTATATTAATTCAATTAAAACAAGGAAAATTAAGAGCTAATAGTCTTAATGGTGTTGTTAAGTAATAGTATTTGTTGGTTTTATGAGGGTTGAAAGACTGCCTTTGTCTAATCAGGAAAATATAATGGTTAGTAAAAATTAAACAAAAATTTTAAAAAGAACTATTAAAATTTGTTAATTTTGATTACTAGAAAATATATAAAATCAAATAAATATTAAGCTACTATTTATGAGTAAATCTTTACCCTATTTATCAAGTCTGCTTAGTAAGTTTAGTCGTAAAATTCTATTGTTGGGAATTTTTTTATTGCCCTACTTGGTTAAAGCGCAAACTGCTGACTTTTCTATTTCATTATCCAGTCAATGTGGTAATGGTACTGCAAGTTTTACAGATAATTCCGGGCCGGAAGCTGTGACCAAATGGGACTGGGACTTTGGAAATTCCAATCATTTAGTAACGACAGATCCATTACTAGGAAAAAATCCTTCTGCTATTTACCCAAAACCCGGAGTATACACTGTTAGCCTTGCAGTTAATGATGGAACTCCAGTTACTAAGCAAATTACGATTTATCCAAATCCGGAACCTGATTTTTCTCCATCGGCTACAAGTGGTTGTGAACCTCTTGATATTGTTTTAACTGCTACAGTTAAAGATGTAGATGTTGATCCTTTTAAAATTGGAGATAGTGATGTAGGCGGAGTTTCTGCAGGTAGCATTAGTTCATACCAATGGGATTTTCAAGGAAAAATTCCTGGTATAATAGAGAATGATCCAGAATTAAGTTTAACAGATTTGGGAGCAAACGAGTACGGGGTACTACTTCTTATATCTGATGAGTATGGTTGTGAAGGGACAGCTTATGAACCTTCTGTATTTCAGGCTGGTGCGACCCCAACGGGTGATTTTTCAATAAGTAAAGAGAATATATGTGGTGCAGGTAATGTATTATTCGAAGCATCAGCTAATATCTCAGTTGGTCAAATTAGTGAATATCAGTGGGATATTAATGACGATAATTCAATAGAAGCTCTGTCTGAAAATTATTCTCATAATTTTTCATCTGCTGGTGTATTTGATATTTCATTAACTCTAAAATCTGATTTGGGATGTTTATCCAATGAAATTATCAAGCAAATTCAATTTAATGATGGAAATACTACTGATTATAATTACACAGCAGATGGATGTGCAGGTAAACTAATCTCTTTTACCGATGCATCATCAGTTACGGTAAATTCTTGGTCGTGGGATTTTGATAATGATAATGTTGAAGATTCAAATCTTCAAAATCCAACTAAATCATTCGATGTCGCTGGTGATTATCCTGTAAAGTTGACAGTATCCCATTCTGATGGTTGTGTTATGACTGTTTCAAAAACATTATCAATAGAAGATGTTACGCCTAATTTTAATTATACTCATACTTCTTCTTCTCCATCTAATTTCAATGTAGAATTTACTGATGCTTCAACATTAAGTTCGGGAATTATTTCTGCATGGTCTTGGGACTTTAATGGAGATAATATTGAAGATAGTAATATTCAAAATCCTGTATATGTATTTACTTCAGCAGGCATACATCAAGTTAAGTTAAGGGTTAGTCCAACAAATGGTTGTATTAAGGAGATCATAAAGGAATTTACTATTCATGAAGAAACATTGGCTAAATTTAGTTATGAAATTATTTCAGAATGTAATTCCAGCTATGATGTTAAATTCACAGATGCGTCTACTACTGATAGAGGTAGCATAACTTCATGGTCTTGGGATTTTGATGGAGATAATATTGAGGATAGTAATGTTCAGAATCCTACATGGCTATATAATACAAGTGGAACACACACTGTGAAATTATCGGTAACCTCAACTAATGGATTTGTTAATAGTACAATTAAAAATGTCAATCTAGAAGAAATTACCAATGATTTTACAATTAGCAAAGCTGATGGCTGTGAAGGATTAGATGTTTCGTTTAGTGGATCTTATTCTAATTCTGATACTGATCCGGTACTTAGTTGGAATTGGACTTTTGAAAATGGTTCTGTAATCGGAACTGGACAAAATGTAACTCATACGTATAATTCGAAAGGGAAATATACAGTTGCCTTAACAATTACAACAACGAATGGTTGCACGTTAACCGAAACCAAAACAGACGCAATAGATGTAGTTGAAAAACCAACTGTCCTGGACGTAACATATACACCAGAGCATTGCATTGGTAGTGAGATTGAATTTATATCCACATTTTCCAGTTTGACTGATAAATTGAAATGGGAGTTTTCAGATAATAAAATAGTATACACAAATATTTCAGAAGAGGATGTTCAAAAATCTGTATCTCACTTATTTGACGAAGTTGGTAATAATCATGCCCTGAGCGTTGTAGCTTACGATAATGTTTGTCCTTCTGACCCATACGTTGTGAGTAATATTGTTGTTAAGCAGCCTGTTGCACGATTTAGGACAATAGATAATATTCAATGCTCTGTTCCAGCAGTTGTAGAATTTATAAACGAGAGTAAGTCTGACGCTTCAGGAACAACTTATACTTGGGATTTTGGAGACGGGAATGCCAGTTCTACTATAAGTCCAACACATATATATAATACTGCTGGTGATTACACGGTGAGCCTAAGTGTGTATAATCCTGATTCAGGATGTACCGATGAATTTATAGACTATGTATATATAACGACTTCTAATCCAAATTTTGTAACAGATAAAACGCTTGCTTGTCATCCTGCTGAAATTACGTTTGCAAGTCAAATTCTAGCAAGTTCATCGGCTAACTTCAGTATTGGTAATGTAAAGTGGGACTTTGATAATAATGGTACGATAGAATTGACGAATCCGAATCCTACTTATACATATACAAGTCCCGATTCGTATGACGTTAGAATGATAGTTACAGAGGAACGAGGTTGTGTATATCCGGTAGTTCAAACTGGGTATTTAAGTGTGAATGGGCCAGTGGCATCGTTCACGAAAAATCCTGCAGAAGCTTGTTTAAATCAAGAGATTGCTTTTGTAAATACAAGCACGAAGGATGAAGATGATCCTGCTGATATAGCGAATTATACTTACGAGTGGAATTTTGGCGATGGTACGACTTCAACGCTTAAAAATCCATCGCATACTTATACAAGTGAAAATAATTTTACGGTTAGTTTAACCGTTACTGATGAAAATACTTGCTCGAATACAATTTCGGAATCAGAGTCTGTAATTGTTCCGAACCTAACAGCTGGAATAACAACCGATGAAGAAATTTATTGTGCGGGCGAAACAGTAACATTTAATAATACAGCTAGCATTGTTAATGGATCAGCTACTATTACTCAGTATGAATGGGATTTAGATGGTGATGGAAATTACGAAATAAGTACGCCGTCTTCTGCTAATCAAACTTTTGTTTATTCTGGGGCAGGAACAATTACTGTTAATCAAAGAGTTACAAGTTCTTTAGGTTGTCCAGATGTGGCAAGTAAAGAAATTACCATCGTAGATGGAGATGGGAGTTTCTCTGTAGATGATCTTAATTTAGGTTGTGCTCCAGCAGGAACAACATTTCGTGCCAATGATAATGCAACTATGGTAAGCGATTACCTTTGGACTTTTGGAGATGGAAAAACATCTACCTCTAGAGATCCTCTTCATTTCTATGTAGAACCAGGTTCATATGATGTAACATTAACTGTGAATTTGACAGGTGGTTGTTCTAAAAATTCGACACAAACAGTTAAAGTTGCAGGCCCTGTTGGTAGTTTCTCATATAACAATCTATCAGATTGTGCCGATCCTGAACATGAGGTGACTTTTGTTGCATCAAACATGAAAGATGTTAACGAGTTGACATGGGATTATGGTATTGGTCTTACTAAAAAAGAAACAATAGCTGATGGTATAACGGAAAAATCAATAGTCTATCCATATACAGCCAAAGGAACTAAACTTCCTATATTAATCCTTACAGATGATGGAACTTGTGGTTCTTTCTCATATATCCGTGAAGATTTAGGTCGTGTAAATACAAGTACACCTCCAGTTGTTGACTTCAGTAAATCATCTGGAGCAAATATTTGTGAGAATGTAGAATTTCAATTCTCCGATCTTTCGACTCTAACCGATGAAAGGTATCGTATTGTTAGTTGGGAATGGGATTTCAATGAAGATGGAACTCCTGATTCAAATGAACAGCATCCGAAATATACTTATTTAAATGCTGGTATATTTGATGTAACACTTACAGTAACAACAGATTTTGGTTGTACCGCGACTTTAACCAAAACTGATTTTGTTTCAGTCGTTTCACCTGATAATTTAATTAATGTATTAATTTCCACAACAGAGTTTGTAGATCAGAATCATAAAGTCTGTTCAGGTGAAGGTATTGATTTTGCCGGTTCGGCAAGTTCCAGCAATGGTGATGGTACCATTTTTTCATGGCAATGGGATTTTGGCGATGGTACAAAATCAACAAATCAATATCAAACCTATGCATATGGAAGTCCACTGGCAGGAAGCACGCAAACCGTTACTTTAACCGTTACGGATAATAGTCAATGTGTTAAAACTGTTACAACCGATATTGATATCTACAAAGTAATTGCCGATTTTACTATTACAAATTCACCAGTATTAAGAGGTAATACAATCGATTTTGCCGATTTAACGACTACGAAAATAAATGGAGTAGCTAATGGCGTAATTAATAATTGGACATGGACTTTTGAAAATGGCAGCCCTATTAGTTCTTCTCTAGAATCACCAACGATTACTTATAATACAATTGGTACAGATTTCGATGTGACTTTAGTCGCTAAGAATAACGAAGGATGTGCGGCTACAATTAGTAAAACTGTAAGTGTTCTGAACAATCCTCCTCTTGTTAGTGACTTTGCCGTAACGGGTAATGAGGATACGGATATTTCAATTCCTCAAGCAAGTTTCGATTCCAACTACGACACCTCGCTTGATCCAGCTCAGGATCCACTGACGAAAGTGAAAATTATAAGTTTACCAAGTAATGGTAATTTATATAATGGAGCTGCTATTATTAATTCTACAGGAACTGAATTGAATTATGCAGATTTAGCAAACTTAATCTTTAAACCTGATGCCGATTGGAATGGAAGTACAAGTTTTGATTATAATGCACATGATTCTTATGTGTACGCAAATTTAAATGCAACCGTAACGATTAATGTTACTCAGATTGAGGATGCTCCTGCAATTACTGATATTTCAGATTCTCAGAATAAGGATGTTAACTACAGTATTCAGTTATCTGATTTTGTAGATCATTTTTCTGATCTGGATTATGATGTTGACAACAATGGCTCAGCAGATTCACCTGAAAATAATTTTCCATACCTACAAGCTGTTAAGATTACCAATTTGCCAACTCCAGCTATGGGAGTTTTGAAATTAAATGGTAGTAATGTTACGGATGAACAGGTAATTACAAAAGCAGAACTAACCAGCCATGATCTGATTTTTGAACCAGCATTAGGTTTTGTCGGCGATGCAATCTTTACCTGGAATGCTTATGATGGTGCAGAGTACGCAGCTGCTGATGCAAATGTGACAATCAATTATTTCAATACAAAATCGGTATTAGCAAATGGAGATTTTGGAAATCAAAATGAGGATGATATCGTTTCTATTACTCAGGCATACTTTATTGAACTTCATTCAGATTTAGATGTAAATGATGATCCTTTCGATAAAATTAAAATTATATCATTAGTTTCTGATGGAGGTAGCTTTGAATTCAATAGTGGAGCGTTAAGTGTTAATCAGGAAATTGATTATGCTGATTTAACAAATGATATCACCTTTACACCTGCTACTCTGGTAGGTGGTTACAATGGAACCATTCAATTAGAATGGGATGCATTCGATGGAACAGAGTGGTCAACAGGCGCAGCTACGTTTAGCTTTACCTATGTGAACACTGCCCCAACTGCGGGTATAATTAATATGCCAGCAGTAGATGAAGACACTCAAGTTAATTTTACAGCTACCGATTTTGAGAATCAATTTACTGATGTTGATATCAATGATGTGTTGACAAAGGTTAAAATTAAGACTCTTCCTTCCAATGGTACTTTAAAATGGAGTGGGAGTGATGTTAGCGATGAGCAAGTAATAGATGTTTCAGATTTAGGAAACTTGGTTTATCATCCTGATCCAAATTATAATGGAATAGATGATTTTAAGTGGAAAGGACATGATGGAACTGAAAATCCTAACTCAAGTGGAACTGTTAATCTTACCATTAATCCTATTCAGGATAAGCCAACTGTTTCTGATATTACGAAACTACCCGCTACGGAAGATGACAATGTTCAAATTCTAAAAGATGATTTTATTGCTAATTTTTCAGATGTTGATGCTCCTTACGGGAATCCAAATAGTGAGCTTTTTGAAATTAAGATAATATCACTTCCTAATCCTACGCATGGAATATTAAAATTAAATAGCGTAGATCTTGCAATTAATGATGTGATTCTTGTTGGAGATATTGATTCTGGCTCAGGATTGGAATTTGTTCCTGTCGCTGGCTACGAAGGTAACTCTTCATTTGACTGGAATGGATCAGATGGATTGGACTATGCAGATGATGACGCAACTGTATTTATTACACACAACAATACGCCACCTGTAGTATTAGACCACGATTTTGGCAACAAATTGGAAGATGTAGTTGTAATTATTACTAGAGCTAATTTTGAATCTCAGTATAGCGATGACAATTCAACAGATTCTCAGTTCGAAAAAATCAATATTATATCTCTGCCTAATGCAGGTATTGGAAAATATCAATTGAATGGTGTTGATTTAGCTACTGGTGAGTATACTTACGCTGAACTTCTAAACGGATTGGTATTTACTCCTCTTGCAGGGGCAAATGGAACAGTCAATCTAGTTTGGAATGCTTACGATGGAACTGAATATGCCGCAAGTTCAGTAGTTTTCAGCTTTACTTATATCAACTCAGCTCCAACTGTGGCAAACTTTTCAAAAGTAGCAGTGGATGAAGATAATAATGTGATATTCGCTGAGACAGATTTTACAGGTGCCTCTTTAGGTAATTATTCAGATGTTGACGTACATGATTCTTTTGGTAAGATAAAAGTCACAGATCTTCCAGACCATGGTACATTAAAATATGGGGCAATAACGGTGGCTTTAAATGCAGAAGTTCCTTTTGCTGAGTTAAAGAATTTAATTTATCAACCAGATCAACATTGGTTTGGAGATGATTCTTTCGATTGGAAAGGTCATGATGGAACCGATTATTCATCTAGTACATCAACAGCTTCTTTAACGATTAATTCTATAAATGATGCTCCTATTGCAGATAATGAATCTGTAATAACTTTAGAAGATCAAGCACATACTTTTACGGCAGCACAATTTTCTAATTCATATTCTGATAATTATTTTTCTGAAAATAGTTCTTTTGCCGGAATAAAAATAGATCCACTGGAATCTGCAGGATACCTTAAGTTAAGTGGGGTAGATGTGACACTTGGTCAAACATTGACTGTTGATGATATTGCTAATCTGACTTTCACTACCGATGTAAATGAAAATGGAACAGCATATGCGACATTCGGATTTAAAGTGTTTGATGGTGAAGATTATAGCCTCAGTATTTATACTGTGACTGTAAATGTTACAGCTGTTAACGATGAACCTTCATTTGCTTTGAAGGTCAGTCCTGATGTTACGATTGATGAAGACCACGGTGCATATTCAAGCTCCAATCATGCAATTTCAATAAGCTCGGGTCCAGCTAATGAGTCTTCTCAAACGCTTACTCTTGATTTGATTAATACCAATAATTCTTTATTTAGCTCTCAACCAGCTATAAGTAGTAGTGGAGAATTGACTTTTTCTACTGCAGCAAATGCCTATGGTAATGCGATTGTTACGGTTGTGTTAAAAGATAATGGTGGAACAGCTGATGGCGGTGATGATACGTCATCATCAAGAACATTTACCATTACCATTAATTCGGTTAATGATCATCCAACAGCCGCAAATGAATCGGTAACGACTCTAGAAGATCAAATTCAGACTTTTACGAGTGCACATTTTTCAAATAGCTATAGTGATGTAGAAGGGATAACATTTGCAGGAATAAGAATCACTGAAATTGAGACGGTTGGTGATTTAGAATATGATGGTGCAGATGTGACTGATAATCTAATTATCGCTGCTGCCGATATCTCAAAACTGAAGTTTATTCCTGTAAGCGATGAGAATGGTACTTCTTACGATAGTTTCAAATTCGAGGTATATGATGGTGAAGATTATAGTGATCTTGATTATACAATGACTGTTAATGTAACACCAGTTAACGACGAACCTTCTTTCACCTTTATTGCAGCGAAGAATATTGTTATTGATGAAGATAATGGGACTAAAACTGTTGTTGGACAAGTTGCAACACAAAGTGCAGGACCAGCTAATGAAAGTGGACAAGATTTATCTCTTCACGTTAGTCATACCAATTCAGGATTATTCACTGTGAATCCTGCTATCAATGCAGCAGGAACCTTAACATTTACTCCAACTCCAAATGCTTTTGGTGTATCGACTGTTACAGTTTACATTACTGACGATGGAGGAGTTGCAAATAGCGGAGATGATAGATCCGATTCACAAGAATTTACAATTACTGTGAACTCTGTAAATGATATTCCAACCGCAGCAAACGAAACAGTAAGTGAACTTGAAGATGCAACTTACACTTTTGCTTCAACTGATTTC
>JADGFH010000175.1:8776-9641 GCA_016743925.1 Labilibaculum sp. | reverse complement strand
TTGGTCTGGACCATCTGGATTTACTGCTACTTCAGCAAATATTTCTGGTTTAGCAGGAGGTACTTACGAGCTAAGCGTTACAGATGCAGTTAATTGTGTTTCGGTATTAAATTATGAGTTAATTGAACCTTTAGAATTAACACCTAATGAGTTGGTGATTGAACCTGCGAATTGTAATGGTGAAGATTCAGGTGAGATTTTTATTGAAGCGAAACAAGGAACTCCATCTTACCAATATTTTTTAGATGGAGTTGAAAGTTCAACCGGAATCTTTCCTAATTTGACTCCAAAAGATTACATGCTTCGAATTGTTGATGCAAATTCATGTGTTTATGAATCGAGTGTTACTGTAACGGAACCAGGGAAAATTGGATTCCAAATTGAAGATATCGTTTTGCCTACTTGTGAGAATGTTAATAATGGAATTATTAGAGGGATTCCTTATGGTGGTGGTAGTGGTTATAGCTTTAGTTGGTCAGGACCAAATGATTTTAGATCTTACTCTCAAAATTTAGAGAATATTGCAGCTGGAGATTACAGCTTATTAATTACAGATAATAATAATTGTTCTTCTGAAAATCTTGTTGATTTAAATCTGGGTTATACGATTCAGTTAGGTTTGGTTGTTGAGCAACAAATAACAACAGCTGGAGTGAATGATGGTATTCTTGCAATTGAAACACAAGAAGGAACTGCTCCATATAAATTCACTGTAAATGGACCTGGTGGTTATTCTTCAACTAGTCCTGATGATTACGATGATCATTCTTTCTTAATTGAGAATTTGGCAGGAGGTGTTTATACTGTTGTCGCAACAGATGCTTCCGATTGTTCAACTATTGAAAAATCAATAATAATTAAAGAA
>JADGFH010000175.1:0-8766 GCA_016743925.1 Labilibaculum sp. | reverse complement strand
AGAACCAGGTATGGTGTTCATCTATATTGACGAACTACAAGCCGTTGGTTGTGTTGGTAGTCCGGTTGGGGAATTAAGAGCAAATGCATCAGGTGGAAATGGAAGTTTTATCTATACTTGGTCTGGACCATCAGGATACACAGGTGTTGGACAAACAATTTCAGGATTAGCTGCTGGTACTTATACGGTATCTGCATCTTCAGCAGGGCAAACAGCTTCAACTACATATGAGTTGTTAACACCAGATCCTTTATTAGTAAGCATTGCGAATGTGAAAGATGTGAGTTGCAACAATGCTGCCAATGGAGAAATTGAATTGGATGTTGATTTTGGGTCTGCAGATTATGCCATTGAATGGACAAACGGTAAAGGTTTCTTGTCTTCTGCAAAACACATTTTAGATTTAGAACCAGGTACATATAATTATACGGTTACTTCAGAATTTGGATGTTCGGTTTCGGGTAGCCAAGCTATAATTGAACCTACCTCTCTTGGATTAACAGTAGCTACAGTTGATATCTCGGCAGCAGGTGGACGAGATGGTACAGTAACGGCTGATGTAACTGGAGGAACTGCACCATATATATTCTTGGTTTCAGGTCCAAAAGGATATTCATATGCAGAATCAGCAAATACAACTGGAAGTATTTCTATAAGTGTTTTAGAAATGGGCGTTTACGAGGTTGTGGTACTAGATGCAAATGAATGTAGAATTGAAGATTCGAAAAAGGTACATGAACCTACTAAATTATTATTATTTATTACTTCAAAAACCAATACAACTTGTCCAGGAGATTCCGATGGGGCAATTGAAATAGGAGTATTAGGAGAAAGTGATGTTGCGAATTTGACATTTAGTTGGACAGGTGATCATTATTTCAGAAGTACAGATAAAGATGTTAGTGGATTAAAAGCAGGAAGATATACTGTAACGGTATTCGATTCTGCTGGTGATCCGGGATACGAAGAGCAGAGTCTTCAGATTATTGTTGAAGAACCAGAAGAATTGGTTGCCGAATTCTGGAAAAAAGATATTTCTTGTTATGGATTAACTGATGGATATATTAATGTCCATCCACAAGGTGGAACACCTGGTTATACATACTTATGGGGTGGTCCGGGTGTTGTTGGCTCAAATGAAGACCAAAAAGAATTAGCTGAAGGTTCCTATTCAGTACAAGTAACAGATAGCAGAGGATGTAAATCTGAAATTGTTAATTTTGAAATAGTAGAACCAACGCAAATTATTACTTCCATTATTGATTTCTACGAACCTACTTGTTATGGATTAGAAGATGGATGGGTTAAGCTTGAAATAGAAGATGGTACAGGTCCATATTTGGTAAATTGGGATAATTATGGTAGTATCACTAAAGATATTTTTGATTTAGAAACAGGTGATTATAATTACACTGTTGTTGATAAATATGGTTGTGAAGCTAATGGAGGAATGACTTTAAATCAACCAGATACTTTAATTGCTGAAGTGAATGATTTTACTGATGTGTTATGTTATGGTGAAAATAAAGGTAGTGCTATTGTTGATATTAGCGGAGGTACACCAGCATATACCATAGAATGGTCGGATGGTCAGGAAGCGAATGAGGCGACTGATCTCTATATTGGTAGATATGAGGTGAAGGTTATTGATGATCATGGTTGTACTGATACTTCTAGTGTAGTTTTAAATCAACCGGAACCACTTGCACTAGAAATAGAGGCTGTAAGACCAACTACAGTAGATGCTAATGATGGAGCCATTAGTTTAGATGTTACTGGTGGAGTTGAGGCGTATACAATTAATTGGAATGGCATTGACTATAGTGGATTATATAATAACGGTCTTTCGAGAGGGAATTATGAAATCAGCATTATGGATGCAAATAACTGCCAATTAGATTCGACTATTAATCTGGAATATTTATTTGAGAAAAGAATTAAGATACCAAAAGCATTTACCCCTAATAGTGATGGGTACAATGATTATTGGGATTTGGAAAGAATAGAATTTGTGCAATATCTTAAGATTGTTATTTATGATCGATGGGGCAAAGCAATTTACAAATTTAGTGGAACAGGTAATGAGTATCGTGGTACTCCTTGGAAAGGAGTAGATGGCAATACGTCACTGCCAATTGGTTCGTACTATTATGCTGTAGAGCTCGATGATGAAAAACCAATAATGGGAACTGTTACTATTCTTCGTTAACTGATTACTAATAAAACTGACCCTAAGATTCGAATGAGAATAAAAATAATTGTTCTGGGAATGTTACTTATTGCATTCACAAAAGGAAAAGCCCAACAACTACCTCTTTACAGTCAGTATGTAGAGAATGGGTTTTTACTGAATCCTGCAATGGCTGGAAGCAGAATGTATTCACCTTTACGGTTAAGCCTAAGACAGCAATGGTCGGGAGTGGAAGGCGCTCCTGAAACGCAGGCTTTAAGTTTTAATAAAAATATGAGTAACAAATGCACCACTTGTAACGTGAAAGGAAATCCTTTGTCGCGTCGTAATAAGTCTAGAGGTGTTGGTTTGGGAGGATATTTTTTTAATGATCGTGCGGGAGAAGTTGCAAGAACGGGAGTTGAATTTTCATATGCATATCACATTCAATTAACAAGATCCAAATTGGGGCAAACTGCTACTAAGCTTTCATTTGGTTTAGGAGGTGTTTTTTATCAGTTTAAATTCGATAAAAGGTACATACCAGCGAATGATCCAAAGGCTGGTCCAGATGAGGTTTCTTACGTTCCTGATGCCAATTTCGGTGTTTATTTATACAATGATGATTATTTTATTGGAGCATCGGCTGCACATTTGTTCGAATCATCGGTAAAAATGGGCGATAACAATATTAATGATGACATTATGAAGCGTCATTTTTATGCTACAGCGGGTTATACATTTCATTTACGTGATCTTGTAGATATCGAACCATCTGTTATCGTTCGTAAAACAATGGATTCTGATTTGTATTACGATATTTCAACGAAGCTATATATTCACCATTTTTGGTTGGCTGCATCATACCGAACAAACGATCAGATTGTAGGAATGGTTGGTGTTAATTATAACCAATATTACATCGGATATTCCTACGATCATTATACCGATAATTTAATTGCAGATAGTAGCTCCGGAACCCATGAAATAACCTTAGGAATCAATTTTGATATCCCTAATAAGATGAAAAGGGAAAATAGATTACGAGAAAGAAGAGCGGCAGATCGTAATTTTAGCAAGACAAAAACATCGCGTCACAAGCGAAATAGCAAAAGTTATATTTTCTTTTAGGAAATTTAGACAATATATGAATCCGGTATTTTTACATAAAATACCGGATTTTTTTTATCTTCAAGTTTGATTTAAATAAGTAAGCCATGTTTTCAATTCGTCTTCTTTTCTTCTTTCTGATATCAATTTCAATACTTTCTTGTGATAAAGAGGATGATTTTGTTTCTGATCCTAATTTCAAATTTACATTTTCGAGAGATACAGTATCCTTTGATACTTTATTTACAGGATTTGGATCTACAACTAAACAGCTAAAAATTTACAATCCTACCTCAAAAGCGGTGAAGATTTCAAGCGTACATTTGAATAATTCAGAAACGCCATATCGTATTAATGTAAATGGTATACAATCAAATCTTGTTCAGAACATTGAATTGAGGGCTAAGGATAGTTTGTATGTTTTTGTAGAGGTAAGTTTATCTTCGAAAGATGAGGATGCTCCTCGATTATTAAAAGATGAAATTGTAATTGAAGCAAATGGTAATGTTCAGAGAGTAACTTTAGAGACTTTTGCGCAAGATGTTCATGTGATTGATGAAGATATTGCAGAACAAACAATTTGGTCTGGAAATAGGCCTTATGTGCTTCTTACGCCTATTTGGATTGCCGAAGGAATAGAATTAAGTATACAAGAAGGAGCAAAAGTTTATTTTAAAAAAGATGCAGGTATTCATGTAAAAGGAAAATTGAGTGTGAATGGTACCTTTGAACTCCCTGTTTATTTTGGAAGCACTCGTTTAGAAGAATTGTATGAGAATGCTCCTGGTCAATGGGATGGTATTTATTTTTATGATGAAAGCGCATCTTCCGTATTGGAGCATTTTTTATTGGAAAATGGTATTAATGGTTTAAGTTTCGATAGCACAACGGCTAATATCCCGATTAATTTGTCTTATGCTCTTATTCGTAATTTTTCGCAAAACGGAATTTCAGTTAAGAATACAGATCTTATTGCTCATGATTTATTGCTTACGAATTGTGGACAAAAATGCCTAAGCTTGGAAGGTGATGCAGTCTATGAAATTTATCAATCCACTTTTTACAATTCATGGTCTTTTTCTCCAAGAACCGATCCAACATTATTTTATCAAGGAACAGGAGAAGGTGATTTGAAAATCAGTAATAGTATTATTTGGGGGGCAAGGAATAATGAATTAGAAGTAGAGCCTTTGAATAAAACTCAAATTGGGAATACATTGTTAAAATTAGGGGGTACTTCTCAATTAGACTATGCTGCTATTTTCGAAAATTGCATTTTCAATGAAAATCCTTTATTTACTGATATTGACGAGTTAAACTTTGGATTGCAAGCAGAATCTCCTGCTATCAATAAAGGAAATGTTGAGCTTAATAAGGACAATTGGTTAGATCTTAATGCTAATCGTAGAGATCAAGACGACGCACCTGATATGGGAGCATACGAATACATTGAAATGAACTAAAATGAAAAGAACAATTCTTTTTCTAAGCTGTTTGTTCGCATTTTCAATAAGCACTTTTGCTCAATCGATTATCGATGGAAGCGAAAAGGATAAACGCGGTGATTTTCGAGTACTATTTTATAATGTGGAGAATCTTTTCGATTGCTTTAATGATTCTCTTACCATGGATGATGAATTTCTTCCTCAAGGAGAAAGAGGTTGGACATGGGATAAATATCAAAAGAAATCTCGAAAAATAGGGAAGGTTATATTATCTGCTGGAGCTTGGGAATTTCCCGATTTAATTGGTCTTTGCGAAATTGAGAATCGTTTTGTTCTGGATGGTTTATTTAAAATTGGCTATTTAAATAAAGCAGGCTATCAAATTATTCATCGTGAATCGCCCGATAGAAGAGGAATTGATGTTGCTTTAATTTATCAAGCGAGAACCTTTCAGCCTATCGATACATCTTTTCTACAATTATTCTATAAAGGTGAAAGTAATTCTACAACTCGCGAAATTTTATATGTGAAAGGAAAAACACATACAAATGATACATTGCATGTGTTTGTAAATCATTGGCCTTCGCGTTGGGGTGGTCAATTTAATTCAGAACACAAGAGAATATCAGCTGCTAAATTATTGAAAAGAAAAATATTCGAAATCCGAAAAAGCGATTCTAAGGCTAAAATTTTAATCATGGGTGATTTTAATGATTATCCAGATGATAGATCCGTACAATTAGTATTGAAAGCTCTTAGTCCTAAAGGTTCTTTTGAGAATGATCAACTCTATAACTTAGCAGAAGTATTTCTGAATAAAGCAGGAGTTGGAAGTCATAAATATCAAGGAAAATGGGGAATGCTCGATCAGTTTATTGTATCGGGAGCTTTGCTCACTAAAACAGGTTGTTTGTATTGTCAAAGGAATGGGATGAGCATTTTTAAACCTAATTTTTTATTGGAAAAAGATGGTACTTATTATGGCGAGAAACCATTTAGAAGTTTTGTAGGTTATAAATATAACAACGGCTTCAGCGATCACTTACCCATCGTTTTAGATTTATGGAGAAAATAAAAAGGCTACCAATATTGGTAGCCATTTATTAATTTATTTATTCAGCAGATATTATTTCTGACAGGTTTTTTTCATATAATTTACTACCTGTTTTTGCATCGTAGTTTGAACTTGGACCAGCAATACAACCGCCTTCACATGCCATAACCTCAACAAAGTTACCACTTGTTTTTCCATTTTTACCGAAGGCTTTTAACATTTTAATTTTCTTTTTATCAAGCCCATTAACAATTACTGGTTTGATATTTACGTAAGGCTTAACTTCAAGTACCGATTGAGCTACTCCACCAGTAGCAGCATATGCTCTTCCATGGTTGAAAATGCTTTTATCGAGTTGAATTGAACTTTCCATTTCAACTTTCCAACCATTAAATAAAGCAGACAACTCTTCAAAGGTCATTACATAGTCTACGTTTGGATCGTTCATCCCTTCGCGACGTTTAGCAATACAAGGTCCTATAAATACAATTTTAGCATTCGGATACTTTGCTCGTGCTATTTCAGCAGCATAATACATTGGGCTCTTCGTATGCGAAACGTATTTTTTTAGATCTGGTATGTGTTTTTCTACAGCAGAAACATAAGCAGGACAGCACGATGTAGTCATAAAAGGAGCTTTGGCTTCTAATCTTTCTAGCAATTCGTCAGCCTCATTTTCCGTAGTTACATTTGCTCCTTTTGCTACCTCAATAACGTCAGTAAAACCTAATTGTTTAACAGATCCAATAACATTTTCTGTTTTGGTCTTAAATTGTCCAATAATTGCCGGTGCTACAATAGCAATGGTTTCTTCATTTTCTGATTTTATGGATTTCATAACATCCACAATTTGTGAATTCTCCATTATTGAGCCAAAAGGACAAGCAGTAATACATTTTCCACAGTCGATGCACTTATCTTCATCAATTTGCTCAATACCATATTCGTCTTTTGAAATTGCGTCAACAGGACAAGCATTTTCGCAAGGAACTGGCATAAATATAATTGAATGGTAAGGACAAACATTCATACAAATACCACAATTGATACATGTTTTTGGATCAATTTGTGCTTGCCCGTTTGCATTCCAACTGATAGATTCTTTTGGGCAATTCATCATACAAGGATGAGCCACACACCCCTTACAAAGATTGGTTACGATGTATGAGTTCTTAACACAAGAAGTACATGCTTCGTCAACAACCGTTAATATTTTATTGATTGGATTTTTTCTTTCTAACGCTTCTTCGGCATATGAAGCTAAAGTTTTGAGTTCATCAGTATATTCTTTTAAATCAAAACCCAAAAGAGGAATTAGTTTTTCTTTAATAATTACGCGTTCTTTAAAAATACAACAACGATCAGAATTCACTTTTCTGCGTGGAGCCATTTCTAGAGGAATTCGATCTAATCCCTCTACAAGCTTTCCATCGTTAAAAAGTTCAGCCATTCTTGCCAGAAGATCTCTTCTAATAATCATTGTATTGTCAACGTATGCCATTAGTATATGTTTTTTGTGGATTAGCGATCTAAAAATTCAGGCAGCAAAAGTATATATTATTGTTTTATTAGATTCTGCTATTTAGCATGCAAAGGTTGACAATCAAAAAAAAAACCTCTGAACGAATTCGGAGGTTTTTTTTGTTACTATTTTTTGACAGGTTCGAGGCCTAATTCTTTGCCTTTTTTTATCATGAATTCAAAGGCAGCATCATGTTCGTTAGGAATAACACCATCCAATATTGCATCTTTAATTGCGAGCTTAATATCACCAATTAATCTGCATGGTTTAAGCGCAAACATTTCTATAATTTCCTGTCCATCAATTGGAGGTTGAAAATTACGAATGGTATCTTTTTCTTCTACTTCTTTTAGTTTACGACGAACCAGTTGGAAGTTTTCAAGAAACCTTTTTACTTTTTCTTCATTCTTCGAAGTGATATCAGCCTCGCATAATTTCATTAAATCATCAACATCATCTCCTGCATCGAAAAGCAAACGACGAATTGCAGAATCTGTAACGACTTCCTGCGCTAATACGATAGGTCGCATGTGAAGAAGAACCATTTTTTGAACAAATTTCATTTTTTCATTCAAAGGGAGTTTCATATTCTTGAAAATGCGAGGCACCATTTTCTCACCGATAAAATTGTGAGCATGAAAGGTCCAACCAATGCCTTTAATATACTTTTTAGTGTTTGGCTTGGCAATATCGTGCAATAAAGCGGACCAACGCAACCATAGATTGTCTGAGTATGGAGTCAATTGATCCAATACCTCAAGAGTATGGTAGAAATTGTCTTTGTGACTAATACCATTTCTTGTTTCTCGACCTTTTAACCTTTGAAATTCTGGGAATATTAATTTTAACAGCCCCGTTTCTTCTAAAAGCTTAAATCCGATTGACGGTTTAGGAGATAAAATAATTTTATTTAATTCCTCTATAATTCTTTCTTTCGAAATGATATCAATACGATCCTTATTTGTGCTGATTGCCTCTAAAGTTTCCTTTGTAATTTTAAAGTTAAGCTGAGTCGCAAATCGAATTGCTCGCATCATTCTTAACGGATCATCCGAAAAGGTAATTAAAGGTTCCATCGGAGTTTTAATGATTTTCTTATTTAAATCATCAATTCCATTGAAAGGATCGAGTAGAGCACCAAAATTATCTTGATGCAAACTTAATGCAAGTGCATTAATTGTAAAATCTCTTCTTTTCTGATCATCTTCAAGAGTACCATCTTCAACAATCGGATTTCTTGAACCACGATTGTAAGATTCTTTGCGTGCACCTACAAATTCAATTTCAAGATCTTTGTATTTAAGCATAGCAGTGCCGTAATTCTTAAATACAGATACTTTGGATACTTTGGCTGCCTTAGCTACTTTTTGTGCTAATTCAATACCACTACCAATAACTACAATATCAATATCCTTTGATCCTCTTTTCAAAAAAAGGTCCCTTACAAAGCCTCCAATCACGTAAC
>JADGFH010000954.1 GCA_016743925.1 Labilibaculum sp. | reverse complement strand
TTTATTAATGATGAAATTTGAGAACAAAGAACCCTACGTTTAAGAAAATTTAATTTAAATTTTTCTTATATGAAAAAAGGAGATTATTCTTATATGAAAGGATCCATTCTTTGAATACGATAAATCGTATATCTCAAATAAGAAAATAAAAGATCAAGAACTCTTTAATTTCATTTATTTAGACTATTTTTATTTCGTCTAAATCCTAATTAAAATAAAATCACACGATTTTACCGAAATTGAAACAAGAAATACCACAGATAATTACTGTGGTTTGAATATAACTAGACCAAAAAAACATGAGTACAAATTTTTCTGAATACATACAGACTTTCGAAAAAACACTGAAATCTGTATTTCACGAACGAGATGACATTAATCAATTTAGTGCACAAAGAGGATTACCTCCTTTGGTAATGAGAGAAGTTATGTCGGGCAATCCATTCTCTGTGGCTATTCCAGAGAGTTACGGTGGACGTGGAGGTAAAGTAAAAGAATGCTTAGGCATTTTGGCTTCTGCAGCTTACGAATCACTTCCATTATCACTTACCTTTGGAATTAACATTGGTCTATTTCTAGAACCAGTTGCGAAATATGCTAATGAAGTTGTAAAAAAAGATATTTTCAAGCGCTTCTTAACCAAACAAAACATGGGCGGATTAATGATTACCGAACCAGAATATGGTAGCGGGGCATTAAATATGCAAACTTCTTATACTGAAGAAAATGATCGTTTTCACATTAAAGGAACCAAACACTGGCAAGGTCTTACTGGTCTAGCCGATTATTGGTTAATTACCTCCCGTCAAGAAAAAGAGGATGGTAAATTAGGGCGCGATATCGATTTCTTTATTTGTGATGTAACCAAAAAAAATCAGCAAGTTGTTGTTGAGGAATATTACGACAACCTTGGTTTGTACATGATTCCTTACGGAAAAAACAAATTGGATTTACAGATTCCTAAACAATTCAAATTAGAACCAGAAACTACTGGAATTAAAATGATGCTCGATATTCTACACAGAAGTAGAATGCAGTTTCCTGGAATGGGACTCGGTTTTGTTAAAAGAATGATGGATGAAGCAATTGATCAATGCAAAAATAGAATGGTTGGAGGCAAAAGCTTAATCTCTTACGATCAAGTACAATTTCAAATCTCTAAAATTCAAAGTGCATTTACAATATGTTCTGCATTCTGTTCTAGAAGCAGTGAGAAAAGCAGCATTGAGAACAACTTGGCCAACGATGGAATTGAGGCAAATAGTGTAAAAACAATTGTAACGGATTTAATGCAAGAGGCTGCACAAACCTTAGTGCAATTATCTGGTGCTAAAGGATACCGACTAAGTCATATTGGAGGAAGAGGTATTGTTGATAGTAGACCATTCCAAATTTTTGAGGGAGCAAATGAAATGCTTTACACTCAAATTTCTGAAATGGTAATTAAGATGATGAAGAAGAAAAAAGAGTTTAACTTATTCCAATTTCTGAAGAACTTCGATCTTACAAGCAAAGCATCAGAATACATAAAAAAGCAAACTGATTTCTCTTTAAGCACTGAATTACCTCAACGAAAATTAGTTGATTTAGGAAGAGCAATCGGACGTGTTGTTTCTGCTGGTTTAGTTATTGACCTAGGCGAAAAAGGTTTTCGAAAAGATCTTATCGACAACTGTTTATCTTCGCTACAACAAGATATTAGTAACATGATCTTCTCTTATCACAACAATACACAAATTGCAAGTGTTCCTGATTACCAAGATGGAAGTTCTTGGCTAGATATTTCATAATATCAGACAAAATATACAATAAAGACAGGTCGTTTGGAATTTTATTCTGAACGACCTTATTTTTGCCACTAACTTCAAGCCTTAAACAAGTTCAATCATACAGCCATTTACATGGATAAAAAATTGGTCGGAATGCAATTTGCCCACTATTGTAATAACTACAAGCATTTGCATTAACATCCTGCTAATTTACTCTACAAAAGCATTTGAAATGTAATTCGTGAATATTGCTGTAAAATAGTCCTCAACGAAAGAATGAATTGAGCAAAAAAAACGGAGCTCTCTTCAGTTTCAATAATACCGTATTACCAGTAATCGAGGCTATTTTTGAATAAAGAGATCGTAAACTAAAAAAATAATTCAAAATTATCACGCAAAACATAACTACACACACTTAAATATTTTATTTTAATTATCTCCCCCATAAAACGATACTAATACATCCACACACAAGCACAC
>JADGFH010000953.1 GCA_016743925.1 Labilibaculum sp. | reverse complement strand
TAATTATATTTATAGTTGGTATTCGAGTTAAAAGAGGTTGGTTCCAACAACCTCTTTTTTTTATAGCTCGCTCACCAATATTGTTTTTCCTTTTATTTTAAATTTTATACGATTAGTTCTTTCCAATAACATTAATACATCTGTTATTTCCTCTGTTCTTTCTATATTTCCTGTAAATGAATAGTTTTTGATGGTCTCATTGTAAAAGAAAACATCAAAATCATACCATCTTTCCAAACGCTTAAATATATCCTGAATAGCTTCTTCCTTAAAAACAAACACACCATCTCTCCATGCGGTATAATAATAGGGATCTACTTCGTTTACCGTAAGATTATTTTCGCTTACGAGAACTTGCTCCCCTGGCTTAAGAGATCTGTTTTTACGACTATCCTTTAGTTGTACATTTACTTTCCCATTAACCAAAGTAGCGGCTACATCTTTTTCATCTTCATATGCTTTCACATTAAATTCAGTTCCTAAAACTCTTAATTTTATGTTCTTGGCATTTACTAAAAATGGTTTCGAAGCATTATGTGCTACATCAAAATAAGCTTCTCCAGATAATTCCACCTGCCTTGTATCTCCATCGAACCAAGCCGGATAACGTAATTTTGATTGAGCATTTAACCATACCTTCGTGCCATCAGCTAGCGTTAACTGGTGCTCCCCACCTCGAGGTACTACAATCGTATGCGTCGGAGCTTTTAATTTTGCTTTGTTCTCTGGAGCTGTAGTAATACCATATTCCAAAGCTTTACCGCTATGCACAATTGCAGTTCCTTTTTCTCTAATTACTCCCGGCTTTAACTCAGGAAGAATATAGCGATTTCCGTTTTCAACTATCAATTCTGCCTTAGAACCACCTGGATGGATACTCGTTAATGTTGCTCTATCTGTTTGTACTGAATCTACTGATTGATAAGCCCACCAACCTGTTGCTAGAATTACAGTAACAGTAGCCGCAGCAATCATCCAATTGGTGATATGTTTCCTATAAAATTTTGATTTCCGTTTTGCGAGATGCAAACTCCATTTTGCCTTCAAGTCTACTTGTGCATAATCACTTAAGCGATTCTCAATATGATCTCTTTGTCTAAATTGATTCCACCACTCATCCAGTTTCTTATCCTCTTCAAGGATCTCCTTAAGTCGCAACTCTTCTTCTAAAGTCAAATCGTCCTTTAAAAAACGAAGCAAATCTTTACTCAGCTGTATGTGTTTTTCTACTTTTTTCAATTCTACTTATTTTGTGTATACAAGACTATGAGTCTAAATAGCAAGGCAGGGGTGAACGTGATATTAACTTTTTTTAATAAAAGTTTTCATTTTTTATTAAAACCTATCCTGTAGAGAGAATTTTCGATCTGATCTTTTAAGGTTTGCAGTGCTTTCTGATTAAATTAACTCTCTAATAATAAGGAAATACATATCAAAAAAAAACACTACAACAATAGACTATTGAAGTATTTGTTTCTATAATTCTTCAAGGTATTAACTCCGAAAAAAAAGTATTTTCCCTTATTATTGTCAATTCTATCTAGTAATAATCTGGATGTATACCCCTTACTACTGTCATGTCTGTACAGAATAAATGAAGCGATAAACACAATTAGAGTGGTAGCAACAATCATCCAATCGAATGATGTATATCTTATAAAATCTTGATTTTTGTTTTGTGAAATGCAAATATTTATCTGACTGCGTGTATTTTTCTACTTTTTCCAATAACTCTTATTTTATGCATATAACACAATGAGTTTAAAAAGCAGCTAAGGGTGAACGTAATATTATTATTTTTTAAAAAAAGTTTTCGAATTTCACTAAAAAAAGGAGGTAAAGCGAGTTTTTCAACTGCTCTCTTAAAAATTGTCGTGCTTTTAGTTTATGAGTCTTAACTGTATTAATACTAACGCCCAATTCATCGGCAATAACTTTCTGTTCCATACCATTTACGTGCATTTTAAATACTCGCTGACGTTGCTCAGGCATGGAATCTATCAATTTATTAATTTCTCTCATCATCTCCTCTTCAATAAGATAAAGACGATCGTCAATTTGAGTCATAACAGACTCTGATAATTCAATGTGATTACTTTCTTTTTTCTTATTTGCTCTTATATAATTCATGCATTTAAGCCGAACAGAAGTATATAAAAAACCGGCGTAGGCATGTATCTTTATATCATTACGTTTGTCCCAAATATTTATAAAAACCTCTTGTGTTATATCATCAGCAGCATTGTCGTC
>JADGFH010000952.1 GCA_016743925.1 Labilibaculum sp. | reverse complement strand
GGTAATGATAAGCTTCTTTAATAAAATTACCCTGTTTATCAATAACTTTACTTTTACTATATACGAAACCAATATTATGTCTATCCAATTGATTAACACATATTTCTATAGCATCTCTTCTTAATAAAATATCATCAGAATCTAGTTGCCCTAAGTACATTCCACGACACATTTTTATAGCATTATTAAAAGTAGTAGCTATTCCTTGATTTTTTTGACTTATCCAACGTACTCGTGGATTATTAGCATAGTTGTGTTCTAATATTTGTAAAGTATTATCAGTAGAACCATCATTTACTATACAAAGTTCTAAATCTGTATAACTTTGTTGTAATACACTTTCTATGGCTTCTTGAATATATGTTTCAACATTATAAGCTGCCATATATATAGAAACTTTAGGTATTTTATAAAAAACATCTTGTTGATATTGACGATATAGAGGAGATTTAGATCTTAATAAAGCACTGGTTATTTTTCTTCCAGCTTCTCTATCCGTTTCATTTATTCCATTGGGAGGTTCTTGATGTAAACCAATCGCCTTAATAACAGGAATAAAATAATATCCAGCATTATAAATACGATAACCCATTTCCTCATCTTCTCCGCCCCAATGCTGAAAATATTCATCAAATCCTCCTACTTCAGCAATAACTTTCTTTGGAAAAGCTATGTTACCACCATAAAGATAACGAAAAGGAAATATAGCTTTTTTTAAATTATTAGTTTGTTGATAAATTTGTAAACGTCGATCTCTAGGATTATTAGCTTGTTGTTTAATGTCTGATAATTGTAAGACATTATTTATATCAAATAAAATTTTATTATCGCTAATATCATCCGTACAAACAAAACGTCTATGACCAATTAATACTGCTTTATCAGTAATATGAAAATATTTCATATATTCTTCAATAAGTTCAGGCACTGGCAACATATCACAATCTAAAATAATAATATGCTCATGACTAGCTTTTTTAATTCCTAAATTGCGTACTTTAGATAAACGATAACCTTTATCTTCCTGATAAACATAATTTAGGTTTAAATATTGTTTATATTTAGTAATAACTTCTTTCACGCCATCACTACTTCCATCATCTGCTATAATAATTTCTATTAAATTTTTAGGATAAGTTTGGTGAGTAAAAGCAGCTAAGGTTTTAGCTAATACTTGTTTGCGATTATAAACAGGGATAATTACTGAAACAGATAAACTATATTGTTTTTCACTTTTTTGTAATTTATCTTCGATAAAACTATAATCATTACTAGCTCCTACAATAGGAGCTAATTCAAAATCTTTAGGCATACCAACTATAGGCATTCCATTAACTACTTTCCAAATAGAATTTTTCTCAGGTTTAGCATTCGTATTCTTTGTAATTTGTGAATTTCTTTTAATAACAGATTTTGCCTGTTTTACAGTTTCAAGATCAAACAATTGAGGATGAAGAGCAACAATTTTTGCAAAGAAAAAATTATGCTTGTTAGCAGAGTTATTCGCTGTAATAGAATCATAATGTTTGCGATAATGTAAAACAATATTTCTAGTACCAATAAAAGGAATATTGTACTTATGACAATTAATCCAAAATTCCCAATCTTCATACATAGTCATTTCTGTTTTATATCCTTTGAGCATTTGCCAAACCTTCTTTGAAAACATAGAATTAGCATGAACCATATTAAACTGAAGAAGATTTTGTAGAGAGTAATGATCAGGACCAATAAAACGTGTATTAACCACACCAAATCTTTGAACTGAACCAAAAAGCACACATGGTGAAGTTTGTTCCATTGCAAGAGCAACTAAGTTTCTCAGTGCATTAGCTGCTAACTTATCATCTGCATCTAAGGGATGAATGTATTCACCATTGGCAATCGCGATAGCTGCATTACGGGCATCAGCAAGCCCTCCGTTTTCTTTTTTAAGTAAGCGTATTTTTTTATTTGAATATTTATTTATAAGTTGTTGTGCCACTTCATTAGTATTATCAGGGCTACCATCATTAACGATAATTATTTCCCAATGTGGATAGCTTTGTGATACAACACTTTCTACTGCTTCTGCTAAAAAATGTGCTTGCTTATAACAAGGTATTATTATAGATACTAATGCGTTTTGCTTATGATTCTCGTTTTCAACTGTAATAAGATGTTGAATTTCATCAGTTTTAAAACCCAAAGCCTTTGCACGCCGCACTCCAGCTAATACTTGCACATCATAGAATTCGGTAACAACTCCTTCAA
>JADGFH010000951.1 GCA_016743925.1 Labilibaculum sp. | reverse complement strand
CAAGAAACAATAGCTCTACCAACATGATTTTCAGCCAATAAATTTATTGCAATTAGGCTATTTTTATTCAGAAATAAAATTGTATCTTTGTCGCGCTTGTAAATCGTGGTATGTATACCACAACTTAATAAAATAAAGTTATGCCAGTAAAAATTAGACTAGCTAGACACGGTCGTAAAAGAAACGCATTCTACCACATTGTGGTAGCAGATAGCAGAGCACCACGTGATGGTAAATACATTGAGCGTATTGGATCTTACAATCCAAACACCAATCCTGCTACAATTAACTTGGATTTTGACAAAGCTATCAACTGGCTTGGTAACGGTGCTCAGCCTACTGACACTGCAAGAGCAATTTTATCTTACGAAGGTGTAATGATGAAGAAGCACTTGTTAGACGGTGTGAAAAAAGGTGCTTTTGATGAAGCTGCTGCTGAAGTAAAATACGAAGCTTGGAAGAAAGAAAAAGACGCGAAAATCAACGCTAAGAAAGACGGTCTTACTAAAACTGCTGACGAAGCTGCTAAAGCTCGTTTTGATGCAGAAACTAAGATTAGTAATGACAGAGCTGAAGCTATCGCTAAGAGACTTGTTGACGCTGAAGAAGCTGCTAAAGCTGAAGCTGCTGCAAAAGAAGCTCCTGCTGCTGAAGGTTCAGAAGAAACTGAAGCTTAATTATTATAGTATGCTTAGAATAGAAGATTGCTATCTTGCCGGAACATTTACTAAAACTCATGGAGTTAAAGGTGAACTAGTAGCCAAGAAAAACAGTGACCTTCTTGAAAAAAATAAATTGGAATCAGTTCTTGTCGATATCGACGGAGGACTGGTTCCTTTTTTTATTCCTAAAAAAGGAATTACTTCTCGCAACCACTCAAGTGTGAGGATTCAATTGGAAGATTTGGAATCGGAAGCTAAAGCACAACGATTTATTGGTTGTGACATTTACATTCTAATGAAAGATGTTCCTGATTTTATTGAGGAAGAGGATGACATTGACCCTAACGTACTTATTGGATTTGTATATATCGATGAAGAAAAAGGTGAATTAGGAGAAATTGAAGACATTCAAGATTACTCTGGTAATGTCTTGCTTGTAATTATGGTGAATAACCAAGAAGTACTTATTTCTTTTGCTGATGAAAACTTCATCGATCTTGATGAAGAAAACAAAACCATCACGATGAAAACTCCGGATGGTTTGCTTGATATGTATCTTTAGTCAAGTAATAGAGAATCATTTTTTTTAACTGATAATTATTTTTGAGTAACTGTTTATTGCTAACTACTTACCAACAACTGTGACTGATCTAACCAACGACTTCGTCTTCGAACTCTCGAATTCTTATTTTTAAGGTATCTGGCACAAGAATACTTTCCCCTAACTTTGAACTAAAAGCAACCATAACCTGAGATGTTTTGGTTTTTATTTCACCAGAAATTGAATCGACAATATCTTGATGCAAGGATACACTCTTGTTTCCCATTTTATAAATTTTTGTGTGAACTTCAATTTTATCATTTAGCATGATAGGTGATAAATAATCAATTTCTAAATGTGCTACAATTAAAGCTGCATCTTTCCAGTCAATTACTTGCCCATATACTTTTTGAAAATACTCCATCCGCGCTAAGTCTAAATAACTCAACTGCACACCATTATTGGCATGTCCCATTAAATCGATATCGCCAAAGCGGATTTGTATTTTCTTTGTATGCTTGAATTTCATCGTAAAAAAATTTTATGCGAATGTAAATACAAATTGTGAAAAGAATAAATCTAGCCCCGACAATTATGAATTTTTAAGCAATTATTGAATATTTTCAAGAATGTATAAAATGTGCTAAATATTTTTTTGTGCAACTTTTTGCCAACTTGTTCGTCATTATAAGAGTATGACATTTTTCACTTAAATCTAAAACAAATGAAAACAAGAAAAGTTGTAGCCATATTTGCCTTTTTCGCTTTTATACTAAGCGGAAGTATGGTTTTTGCTCAAAGCAAAGAAAATAGAGAAGTACGAGATTTTGAATCAATCAGCTTATCGATTCATGCCAAGGTATATCTTACACAAGACAATTCTACATCAGTAAAGATAAAGGGAGATTCTGATGATTTGAAAGAAATTATCACGGAAGTGGAAAATGGAAGCTTAAAAATTAAACGTAAAAAGAACAAAAGATGGGGTTGGAATAATTCTTTCAAAAATATTGAAATCTACATCACAACTCCTAATGTAAGAGATATAAGAA
>JADGFH010000950.1 GCA_016743925.1 Labilibaculum sp. | reverse complement strand
AAAATGAAGCACAAAAAAAACTGAAGTAAAATACTTCAGCCTTTTTATTAGTTTAATGCAATTTCTGCAAAATCTGGAATTTTCAGTTTCACATTTTTCGTGGATTGACGAAATCCCAAAATACGATGAACGAGATCTGATTGTGAATCAACCTTATGCTTATCTAAATAATCGATCAAATCATTAGATTCAAATATCTCAGAATCACTAATTCGATCCATAAGATTAAGGATTTCTTGTCCAGCATTTTTACAGTCTAATTTAAAAAGAGTATAAACATTATCCATAGGCAAATAAAAATTTCATTTCCCTTATAACGCGCAACAAACTTTTTTATTATCCAAAATTTAAAAAGACTGAAAAACTTATAACTTACATTCTAGTTCGTTAACAAATCTAGTTTATTGAAAGGTTAAACTCATGTTTCGATCCTCGATAGTCTTCCTCATATTAATTAAAGCGTACCTCATCCGGCCAAGCGCGGTATTAATACTCACATCTGTTTGCTCGGCAATTTCTTTAAAGCTCAAACCTTTATAATGTCGAAGAATAACAACTTCTTTCTGATCGTCGGGCAATTCATCTACCAAACAACGAATATCCGAATGAATTTGATCCTGAATCAGTTCATCCTCGTAATTTCCTTCACAATATTTCGAGGAGTTAAAAATATCCAATTCATAATCGTCTTTCGAAAAAGTATTGTTCTGCTTTTCTTTTCGAAAATGATCGATAATTAAATTGTGACCAATTCTCAGCACCCAAGCTAAAAATTTACCATTGTCTTGATATTTCCCCTTACGGAGCGATCGGATTACCTTTATAAAGGTATCCTGAAATAAGTCCTCGGAAAGCTGATGATTTTTTACGATTAGATAAATATACGTATATACTCTATCCCGGTGACGGGTTATTAATACATCTATGCTATCATGATTTCCATCAATGAATTGCTTAACGAGATCATAATCGGTAGGATTATTTTTTCTCAATTTCACAGCTATTTTAAATTAAACAGTGTAAAAATTACTCGATAAGCAGATCTCCTTTTTTAATTGATGGTGAATAAATATGTCTTACAATATGCAATAAACTAATTTTTAATGAGATTTGAAAATGTTTAGAAGTTAAATAACTTTGTAGATTCGTTTTTAGCAATGATACAGGAGACCGAATTTGCAATCGGGTGGAGAATATGACAGAAAAAGATTCAGACAAATACATCTATATAAAAGGAGCAAAAGTTCATAATCTTAAGAATATTGATCTTAAAATTCCTCGAAATAAATTTATCGTGATAACCGGTCTTTCAGGATCTGGAAAATCATCCTTGGCATTTGATACTCTCTATGCTGAGGGACAGCGGAGATATGTTGAAAGTTTATCATCTTATGCAAGGCAGTTTTTAGGAAAAATTGACAAACCTGAAGTTGATTTCATTAAAGGAATACCTCCTGCGATTGCAATTGAGCAAAAAGTAAATACAAGAAATCCTCGCTCTACTGTTGGAACATCAACGGAAGTGTACGATTACCTAAAATTACTTTTTGCTAGAATTGGTCAAACCTACTCTCCTGTTTCAAATACAATTGTAAAAAGACATTCGATTACCGATGTGGTAAAGTACATTCTAAAACAAAAAGAAAATGTACCCGTAATGATTCTTGCAGAAATGCACAATGGTGACAGAAGTAAAAAAGAACAGCTAGAGGTACTCTCTCAACAAGGCTTTTCGAGAGTTGAGAGCAAAGGTGAAATTCATAAAATATTTGAGGCAATTGAAAATCCAGAACTCCTTAAAAAAGATGAGCCGATACATATTGTTATAGATCGAATTAGAGTTTCTTCTGATGAAGATACACAAAACAGAATTGCGGACTCTTTACAAACTGCTTTCTATGAAGGCAAAGGGGAATGCCTGTTGTCAATTGACTCGAGCACAAATTACAAATCCTTTTCAAATCGATTCGAGGCTGATGGCATTGAATTTGAAGATCCAAATGTTCATACTTTCAGTTTTAACAATCCTGTTGGCGCATGTCCTACCTGTGAAGGTTTTGGAAAGGTTATCGGAATTGATGAAGACTTGGTGATCCCAAATAAAACCACAAGCATTTACGATGATGCAATTGTATGCTGGAAAGGCGAAAAAATGCAGGAGTGGAAAAACAAATTAATCTATTCTGCTGATCAATTCAATTTCCCTATTCATCGTCCTTACTTTGAACTAAGTGAAGAAGAAAAACTATTACTGTGGAC
>JADGFH010000174.1 GCA_016743925.1 Labilibaculum sp. | reverse complement strand
ACAGATATTAAGCATCATCCCAATATTAATGGGCTATGATTCTCAGTTATCCAGCTATTATGGGATTTTAATAAGCAATCAGCAGCTTCCTAGTTACTATGTTGACATTTTTAATATGTGCTTTAACCTGACTGCTTCAATAGGCTTACTCGTTGGTGCTTTTGCGATTGACAAATGGAATGTTAGGAAGTTCGTAACGATCATTCTTGCACTACTTTCCGTATCGAGTTTACTACTCCAATTTTATGATTCCTATGCTTTTATTCTATTTCAAAGGTTTGTCTTAGGTTTCTCATCGGGCTTCTTGCTAATTAGCTGTAAGGTGTTTATTACTGATATAGCAGATCCAAAACACAGAGGGAAATTCTTATTCTTTTTCTTGGGCGCATCAACGATTGGATTTGTTTCTTTTCAAATTTTCAACTCTTATTTTTATTTAACATTAGCCGATTTCTCTTATGCCAACTTTCAAATTCCATTTATTATTCTCCCTTTATTCTTATTTTTTATAATTCGAGATTTACCCAATAATTCGAGTGTAGTGTCAAATGACTTGTATTCTTTCAAATACATATTTAAGCCAAAACAGAAGGTCTTGCTCTTAATAATGCTACTTCTTGCTCTACTTACTACATTCGCAAATTCGAATCTTTATTTTTACGTTACTAGTCGAATTATTTTTGAACAACAAAATGAACTATTAGGCTTATTTCCAACCTTCACAGGAGTTACAGGAACAATTTTCGGTTTCATTTTTATCGATATATTTGGCAGAAAAGGTCTTCTTCGATTTGGAATAATTGCTCTAATTATTAGTGCTGCAACTAATATTGTTGTTTCTGTAATTACAGATGATCCATATATTATTATAGGCTTCTTCTATTTATATTCTTTTTTATTCTCATTTGCAATTATCTCTACCAGCTTTATAATAATCCTTGAGTATTTGCCATCTCAAATCAGAGGTCGCGGGATGCTGTTATTCACTATCATTTGGTGGATTCCCAATGCGATTAATAATATTTTAAACACAAGGCTAATAATTGATTCAAAATACAATGTGATCATATCCTCATTAATACTACTAACAACACTCACAATAAGTTTGGTAATAACACGGAGGCATTTGATTGAGACAAAAGGATTATCATTAGAAGAAATTAAAAACAGAATTAATATTGAATAAATAAACGCGATATTTCAAAAGCTAGATAGCATTGGAGATGATGTGTTTCCGGCACTACCCTACTCATGTAATTTAACCTTATCGGCAAGCTAAATCCTTAAATAACAGAATGAATACATATTTTAATATTCTTTTTAAAACCAATAACACTTTTGATTATTTGGATAATCAATTTGAAGATCAGTTAGAGGTAAATAGTAATTTTATTTTCCTACTATTAGGAGCAATTTATGGTATAGATTCTTTCTTTAAAGAATATCGATACTTTGATGATTTACCTGTAATTATTGTTGCTGTGGGGATTATTTTATTCGGAGCTGGCTTTGGCTTGGTAATTGGCAGATATTTGGTCACTTACACCTTATATGGCATTGGGAAACTTATTAATGGGAAAAGTAAATTAATTGACATACGAGTTGTTGCAGCTTATTCATTCGTTCCAAATTTTTTAAAACTACCTATCGTTTTATTATTGGATTTTAAAAGTGGAATTGTGAGTTCAGGAAGTATTACATATTGGATTCTTACTGCATTCTATATTGTTATATGGCTGTGGACAATTAAGATTATGATTCAAGGTGTTGTTAATTTTCAAAAAATCGGAATTTTCAAGGGGATTCTTAACATTAGTCCATTTCTAATAATAGGATTACTCACCTTTCTTTTTATTCTTAGGTAATTGAAAATCGAAGCATTACATTTAACCAATGATTTATAAAACTGAGAAAATGGAGGTTACTATTAGAAAAGCCAGGTCGATAGATTTAAAAAATCTTGCTGTATTAAAACAACAGGTATGGATTTCCACATATGCAACAGAAGGATTAATTGAAGATTTTTCTAGTTATGTTCTATCTGAATTTTCAATAGAAAATGAAAAAAAATCTCTTACAGATAAGAACAAACTAATATTAGTAGCAACAATTAATAATTGCGTTGTTGGATGTGCTGAGATATTGCTTTCTCCAGAATGCCCTATTGCTTCGGTTGAGCCTTGTATTGAGATTTCGACTTTGTATATTCTTGAAAGGTTTCAAGGAGTTGGAATAGGAAGTCAATTACTTACAGAAAGCATTAAAGCAATCGAACAGCTGAATTATAATAAAGTCTGGCTAACAGTGTATTTTAAAAATCTTGAAGCAATTGAGTTTTATACTAAACAGAATTTTACTCACATTGGAGATATCGACTTCGTCTTGGGTAAGAATAGTTACAAAAATTTTATTATGCTCAAAGATATAGGTTAAATAAGTAAGCCTAAAACAATACTAGTATATTGTGAGTAAGGAATATTTGTAAAAACTAGCTTCAATTCTATTTCTGCCCAATGGCTTAATGATCATAGTTCGCATCAATTATCTCACATTCTAACAGAAACAAAGAACTTCTTTTAAAATTCACACTTACTCCACCCTTTCTCCAAACACTTACATCCCAAAGAAATGGCCTTACATCGAAAAGAAAAATTTCATGATATCTACCCTTATATATTTGCAGTATCGAAAGTTTAATTGATGGAAAATTAAGAAAGTATGTACCAAAGAATATACCAATAACACGTATATGAAATTTGAACTTGATTAGAGTATTAATTCTAACCTATTAATCTAAAAACCCAAGAATATGAAAAAGACGTTATTAATTATCCTAGGTATTTTTTTTCTTGCTATACTGTCGAATACCGAACCATTAAAAAAAATAGTTAGTCCGTATATACATACATTAGCAAATTTAACTGCTGCTGGAGGTTTGGTTGCCTTATTTTTTCAGTTTAAACGAGAGAGAGATTTAAATGAAGCAGATTTTATCTTGAGGATAAATAATGATTTCATGATGAATGAATCTATGTCTAGAATATATAAGCTTTTAGAAGAATCAAAAGTTGAAGGTCAAAAGAAGAATCCCTTTTCTCAGGATGATATCATCGACATGGCTAATTATCTCACCTATTTCGATCCATTTTATTCTTTAATAGATAGGAAAATAGTTAAAATAGAAAGTGTTGATCCTGTTTTAGCATATCGTTTCTATTTAGCAGTCAACAATAAATTTATGCAGCAAATGCTGATTTGTTCACAGGGCAAAGAAATTGCATGGGAATCGATTTACAAGCTGTATTCTTATTGGAGTAAATACAGAGAAAACTTAGGAAGAGAAATTTGGCAAAGCAATCATTCATTATCAAAAAGCAACTGCTACAACAAAATTGTAAAGGGCTAAACAAGTGCATTCACAGCTGCTGCGTGTTTGTATCGCCTTGCAATTGATAAGTTAATCCACAGGAAAGATTATTGGCAGCATGGGACTTGCTTTCTTGGCAGATTGTTTAAATAATAAAACTTGAGATTAATTTATATCGATAGTAAGGATACATATACTAAACTTATAAATTAATAAACCTCACTTGTATGCTACAAGTTAAGCGAACTCATTTACAATGTCGGAATACATTCTTTTCTCTGTCGTGATGATATAAAAAAAACAGTTGCCGAATATAGTATTTGACAACTGCTTTTACACTTTTGAAGCTATGATTTTGTTCAGCTCAAGTTGATTATTTAATTGGGCATAATCAATTCCAAAGGTTGGTTGTCTTTCTCAGGATAAAGAGCCTTTTTACTTTTCATTTCATTAGATAAAACCTTCATCATAACTTTAAGCTGTTCCGGGTTTTTGTTCGCTAAATTCTTCGTTTCAAATGGATCATTTTTTAAGTTGAACAATTCGTAATGAGCTTGACCTTTTACTTGATAATGGTAAATAATTTTCCAATCAGATTTAACCAGGCTTGTAAAATAACTAGAACGATGACTGTGAGGAAAATGGTTTAGAAATATCTCATCCCGCTCATCGTTTTGCTTCCCATTAAACTGACTCTGAAGTTTGAAACCATCCAAAACATAGGCTTCAGGAGAATTAATATTTGCGAGTTCACACAAGGTAGGAAAAATATCCATCACTGTACCTTGCTGCTTTTGAATCGCATTTTTAGCAATAGGTGCTTTTTCTTGACAGGGAGTTTTTTCATTTGGTGTTACCCAAGATGCAATAAATGGAACTCGCATTCCACCTTCCCAGTGTTTTCCTTTTTTACCTTTTAACGGAGAGGAACTGCTATAGCCAGCTGCAATAGGTAAAGGCGCATCGGAACCATTATCTCCAAGGAAAATGATCAATGTATTCTCGCCTATTCCTAAATCTTTAACATGCTGAACAATATCACCCAGTGATTTATCAATGCCTTCGATTAAGGTTGCATAGGCCTGAGCCTTTTCAGACTTACCTGAATTTTTATAGTTTTCGGCAAAACGAGGATCTGAATAAAAAGGAGCATGAACAGCATAATGTGCCATTTGAAGAAAAAATGGCTTGTTTTCTTCCTTTGCTTTAGATATAGCCAAATTAGCTTCTAAGCTTAATGCCTCTGTCAGAAATATATCTTTACCATGGTATTTTTCTAAACCTGGTACAGCTCTTGATTTATTTCCACCGGTATGTCCAAATCCTTCGGTACCTAAATAGCTACCAGGCTGCCCTATGGAACTTCCAGCAATATTTACATCAAAACCCAAATTAAGTGGATCTTCGCCTTCGCTGTCGAAAGGCCCCAAGTGAGCTTTACCCACATGAATTGTTTTATAACCTGCTTGTTGTAATATTCTTGGAAGTGTTACCGACTCTTTTGTAAGTCCTGTCCAATTCCAATCTTGCGGTCCAAATTCCGTCCTATTATTTTCTTCGGATCTAATCCAATTGGTAACCCTATGACGGGCAGAGTTCTGACCTGTAAGAATTGAGGTCCGTGTTGGTGTACAAACAGAGTGTGCATAAAAATTTGTAAATCGAATACCCTGATTCGCCAATATTTCCATATTGGGCGTACGATAATAATCATTTAACGGATATTTTACCGAATTCCCAATCGAATCTGTCAAAAATGGTACTGAAGTATCCATTAAACCCATATCGTCAACTAGAAAAACAATAATATTTGGAGGGGCATTTTCTTTTAATAAGGGTTTACATGAAGTTATCAAAACTAACAATAGGAGTGTAAAACCCCATAATTCCATTTTTAATCTAAGTTTGCTTTTCATTATGGTCTCTATAATTTATTTATAATTCGGTTGTCTCAATTTGTAATACAAAGATCTTGGTAAATTGTATGCCAATTTACTGTTATTGCCTTATCAAAGCTCCAAGTAAGCAAGCCGATTAAGTTTATTTTATTCTTCTTTTACCTTCTCATTAATTCGTAATATCCTAGCAACTGCCCCATTATTGGTAATTTTAAAAAAGCCAATTAACAATTTTATAATAAACCTTTTCTATTAAGCAGATGTTAATTTATTTTCCGAGGCCTAAAATAAGAATTATCCTCTCACATCCTTTATCCATTCTAAACTATTATGCTAATTTTTAAAAAAAAATCAAAGACCTATCCATTCAAGCAACTAATAAGCAATTAAAGACCAAATGGTCTTATTTAATTACATAACTTCATTATCTTTTCAGTAAACACATCCTATTGTTAAAAACTCTAGCATTGCAATTCGTATTTGCAAGTATATATTAATCTCAATTCAAACCAATATAACAATTCGAGCTTTTCTTGCTCCTCTCTTCCCTTTTTTTTCATTTTCCTAATTCAGTACTGCTAAACGCTAAAAACAAACCCATATTTTTCATATTGATCCGAATTTCTCCCAAAAAAAAGCAATATGTAACATTACATAAATATTATTTAGCATGCTATCGTCTTAATACAATCATTTACATCCCGAAATTTATGGCTTACATCGAAAAAATTATAAACACTTGAATCACGAAATTATCTTTAACATCACTTAAACAAACACAATCAATAATTAAATTCTTAAAAATGGTTATAAAAAAAATGAAAAGAATCTTTCTTTTAGTAGTTGTGGCAGTATCTATGCTAGCACAAGCTAATGCGCAGGTTAATTACAAAACAAGAGAAGAAATTCCAGAGAAGTACAAATGGAATTTTTCTGACATTTATGAAAACTGGGAAGCTTGGGAAGCTGATTTTAAGGCGATCGAAGCTGACATGAAAGAGATCGTATCTTATAAAGGAACTCTTGGTAATAGCTCTAATGATTTGTTGAAATTAATGGCGAAGCAAGAGAGCTTAATGAAGAAAGCTTACAAGGTATACCAATTTGTATCTTTCCAATCTACAGTTGATTCTCGTAACATGGAGTTGCAAGCCAAATTGCAAAAAGTACGACTATTGTTTGCTGGTTTTGGACCCGTAACTGCCTGGATTGCTCCAGAAATGATTGCAATTCCTGAAGCTACCATGAAAGAATGGTTGGCCGAAAACAATGATCTTAAAGTTTATGAGTTTGAATTGTTAGACATGTATCGTTTGCAGAAGCATGTGTTAAATGAAGAAAAAGGAAAACTAGTTTCTTTTTTCTCTCAAGTAACAGCAACAGCTGGAAACGTATTTACTGCTCTTTCGACAACCGATATCGAATTTCAAGAAATTGAATTGTCTGATGGTTCTACTGTAAAAGTAACACCAGGGGTTTATTCTCAAATTACCAACTCGAGCACAAGAACGCAAGACGATCGTAGAAAAGCACACGAAGCACTTTACGAGGTTTACTACAAGAATAAAAACACGTACGCAGCCATTTACAATGGTATTATTCAAGCTGAATGGGCTAGTGCACGCGCAAGAAAATACGAATCTTGTTTAGATGCTTCCTTAGAGGGTAACAACATCCCTAAAGATGTTTATTTGAACCTGATTAAAACCGTAAAAGAAAATACGGCTCCTGTTCAAAAATATACCAAACTACGTAAAGAGGTATTAGGACTTGAAAAGTACTATGGCTTCGATGGATCAATCAGTTTGGTTGATTTTGATAAAAAATACCCTTACGACGATGCTGTTAAAGTAGTAACTGAATCGGTTCTTCCTTTGGGTAAAGATTATCAAGCTAAATTAAAGACAGCAACTTCTAGCGGATGGTTAGATGTTTATGAAAATCCTGGAAAAAGATCTGGAGCATTTTCGGCAAGTGTATACGGTGTTCACCCATACATGCTGTTGAACTACAATGGTACCTTAAACTATGTGTTCACATTGGCTCATGAGTTAGGACATACCATGCACACAACTCTATCGAACGAAACACAGCCGTTTACAACTTCAAACTACACTATTTTTGTAGCTGAGGTTGCTTCTACCTTCAATGAGCGTTTGTTGTTGGATCATATGATGGCAACAACCAAAGAACCAAAGGAACGTATTGCTTTATTAGTTCAGTCTATCGAAGGAATTATTGGTACTTTCTTCGCACAAACCATGTTTGCTGATTACGAATATCAGGTTCATACTATGGTTGAGCAAGGAAAACCAATTAATGCTGATATTTTAACTAAAGTTTGGGGTGATATTGCGAACCAGTACTATGGAGACATAACTGAAAAAACACAATATTCGAACTATCCTTGGACAAGAATTCCTCACTTCTACAATTCTCCTTACTATGTGTACCAGTATGCTACTTGTTTTGCATCGTCAGCTAAATTATATGGTGATGTAACAGAAGGAAGCAAGAAAGAGAAGAAAGAAGCTTTAGAGCGTTACATTACGCTTCTTCAGTCGGGTGGAAATGATTTCCCGATGGAGCAATTGAAAAAAGCAGGTGTAGATTTGTCTAAGCCTGAAGCTATGCTAGCAGTAATCGATCAGTTAGACAAATTGGTTGATCAATTGGCAATCGAAATTGAAAAAGTAAAAAACTAATTGTTCGCAATTATAAATAACAAAGGCAGCTCCTGAGGGAACTGCCTTTTTTTTTGTTGTATTTTGATCGTATTGCTAAAAATATCTATACGTGTCTTTGTTCTCGATCGTATGCTGTCCCGAGCCTGTAATGCCGGCTGTAAACATGGCTTTTGCCAATTCTGTCGATTTAATACTGGCACTTCTGCCCAATAATTTTATCAATGGATATAAGCTACGATACAGGCGATAACTACAGTTAGGTTCAGGTCTCTTGCTTACCGGATAAATATAGCCTGGCCGAAATGTAAATACATTCTCCAGATTGTTGAAAAGGAAATTTTCTGCCATGCCCTTGTACTTCGCAAAAGACATCCTGCTTTTTTCTTTTCGATCTGAACCTCCACCACTCAAAAAGACCACATTGGCTTGTGGACTGTGCTTTTTAAGCATCTTGGTGAAAGCAATTGTATAATCTACCGTTATTTGTTTGAACAATTGATCGGGAACAGCTCCTGTATAAACACCAATACAAAAATATACTACATCAATATTCTTAAATGCATTTTCATGATTAGAATAATCTAGAAAGTCAGTAAGCTCAATTTCCCGAAGTTTATCGTGTTGTTCACTCCTCTTTTTTCTTACTAAACTGGTAATCTTACCTATTTCCTGAGAATCTAGACAGTCTTGGAGAATCAAATTCCCTATCATTCCACTTGCTCCCGTAATTATTACATTTTTCATATTTATCTGGCTTATACTTCCTGAAATTTACACATTTGTTTTATAAAAATCTTCTGAGCTATTAACGGAATAAAAGCAATCATCATTTTCTGTACAATGTTCAAGCTCAATATCTGTTTCATAAATTCTACAACACAAAAGTAAGATCTCTACTAACGAATAAGGTATACCTTTTACGGAATGATGAATACGATTTACTGATTTAAAAAAAACTGATTCTCAAGTTTAATTCTTTTGCCGTATATTTAGTTTTGATTCTGCTATTACACCTCTATCTTAATCTACCAAAATGTATTAACTCATCCTTTAAAAATAAACCAATGAAAAAACTTATTCTTTTTTTCGTAGTAATTACATTCTGTCCTCAGTTATTTGCACAGGATGTAGCACAAGACAAAAAAGCCATTAAGAAAGTAATTCAAACTGCTTATGTAGATGGATTACAAAACGAAGGCGATATGAATAAAATTGATTCTGGTATTCATCCTGAATTCAATCTATTGGGTATAGGTGAAAACAATAACATGTGGAATCTTCCAATTGACAAATGGAAAGAGCAAACAGCAAAAAAAAAGACCGCTGGTAAACTTCCTAGAACTGGAGACAAATTGGTAAGCGTAAAATTTGAATCTATTGATGTAACAGGAACGGCTGCGGTAGCAAAAATTCAATTCTATGTGGGTAAAAAACTAACTTACGTTGATTACATTTCCCTTTATAAATTCGATAACGGATGGAAAATGGTGAATAAAATCTACTATAAAATTCCTGAATAGTAAAGCAAAAAAAGGAGGTAAATGATGATTTACCTCTCTTTTTTTTGAATCTATATATCTTTAATTCTGATTTGCAATTTTAGCAATTGTCTTCTTATTATGACTATCGATAAAACTTCCTGAGAAGATTAAACCACCAATAATTCCCATAAAAATATAAAGCACTTGTGTTCCCATATTGCTCTGTACTCCACCAGCGCCAAGAAATACACTACTTAATCCTATAAATGCTTTGC
>JADGFH010000949.1 GCA_016743925.1 Labilibaculum sp. | reverse complement strand
AATTCAATTTCCACATCAGGTTCTATAAATTCAGTTTTTCCTTCTAACATAAATTTATGATACTTAATAGGAATATCTCTATCTAAGAATTGCTGCTCGTAGTACGTTCTAATAGAAAGAATTTCATCGGCCATTCCTGACTTGTAAAGATCATTTGTATCAACCAAAACTTTTAGTTTGTTCTCTTCAATTACGTACCTGGTGTACTCATATAAAAAGTTACTATCTGATTTAAGATGAATAATTCCATTTTGAGATAATAGATTACTATACAACTTCAGAAAGCGAGTTCCTGTCAATCTTTTCTTCACTTTTTTCATTTGAGGATCTGGAAAAGTAATCCAAATCTCATCAATTTCTCCTGCAGCGAATATCGATTCAAGCAATTCTGCCTTTGTTCTAATAAAAGCAACATTATCGAGCTTCTCTTCCAGTGCTTCTTTTGCTCCACACCAAATTCGAGCACCTTTAATGTCAATTCCAATAAAGTTTTTATTTGGAAACTGCTTCGCTAAACCTACTGAGTATTCACCCTTACCACATCCAACTTCTAAAACAATAGGGTTATCATTTTTAAAGACATCCTTTTTCCAATTCCCTTTAAATCGATAGTCATTCTCCCAAACGTCGTTGTGGGTAGGTTGAAAAACATTTTTAAAGGTCTCCATTTCAGCAAAGCGCTGTAATTTATTTTTGCCCACTTTTATTTATTATTTTATTGATTTTGTTTTTCTATTCTAATCCCAACATTAGCAATCCCCTTCAATTTCTCATCGTACATTCCTTGTACAATTTCAAAAACATACTTCCCCGATTTTGAGAACACATACTTTTGCTGATAAGGAACTTGCAAGTCAAAAAGATCTCCAAAACCACTGCCAAACCATTGACCTGTTTTATCAGCCAATTTCAGCTCTAGTTTTCGATCAGAAATTTGATTGTCGGGAGAAATTGATCGTACAAACAACCATAAGTTGCTGTACTGATATCCTCCTGAATTGCGCACATTCACAAACAAATCATGCGCTTGAATTGTATCGGTAATATCTACTTCGAAACGAAGAACATGTTCCTGACTCCATTCGAAGTCAGGAATGTCTTCATATTGTTCGTATACCCTGTTCGAATCACAAGAAAGTGCTAAAACTCCGAGTAATGCGACACAAAGAATTCTTACTAGCTTCATGATCCTGAAGGTTTATTCGGTTTTCTTGGTTTACGACGGAATTTTCTTTTTGGACGCTTCTTTACTGGCTTCTCTTTTGAATCGAAACGGTTCAGACTATCTTGCCCTACTACATTTTCGTAATCTAAAGATTTTTTAGCTTCAGCAATAGCTTCGCTCATTAATTTCTCAACCTTAATACCTTTTTTATTCTTGCTGATAACATCTAAAACCGTATCAACAGAAAGCTGTACCATATTGATCGAATTGTACTTATCGTACGAATACCACATTACTCTCTTGAAAATATCTGTCTTTTGATGATAAGCAGTACCATCCTGCGTTTCCAACTGAATGTTTGTATTCGGGAAATCCTTTTGAGCATCGATATAACAATCCAATTCAAAATTCAGACAACATTTCAGTTTACCACATTGTCCTGCTAATTTCTGAGGATTTAACGAAATCTCCTGGTAACGAGCTGCATTTGTCGTAACAGATACAAAATTTGTTATCCAAGTAGAACAACAAAGTTCTCTACCACAAGGTCCAATTCCACCAATTCTTCCCGCTTCTTGTCTTGCACCAATTTGACGCATTTCAATACGAATCTTAAAGGTTTCCGCAAGTACTTTAATTAAAGTACGGAAATCAACACGATCGTCAGCGATATAATAAAAGATTGCCTTTGTCTTATCACCCTGATACTCAACATCTCCAATTTTCATATTGAGCTTTAACTCAGCAGAAATTTGACGTGCTTTAATCATTGTTTTGTGCTCCAATGCAATTGCATCGTGCCACTTCTCAATATCTACAGGTTTAGCCTTACGATAAATTTTCTTTGCTTCGTAAGTTTTGGCATTCAGCTTTTGCTTTCGCATTTGTTCCACAACCAGATCTCCGGTTAAGGATACAATTCCAATATCGTGTCCTGGTGACGCTTCTAAAGCAACAACATCACCTCTTTGTAGTCTTAATTGATTTGAATTTGAGAAGAATCCCTTACGGGTATTTTTAAATTTTACTTCAACTATATCTGGACATAATACACTCTCAGGAACATCACTCAACCAATCATAAACATCTAGTTTTC
>JADGFH010000948.1:1179-2262 GCA_016743925.1 Labilibaculum sp. | reverse complement strand
GTTATTCATTAACACAAACAATTTCTTAAAGGCAGAAATTTATTTGATTAAAGCTAAAGATCTGGTAAAGCTTGTAGGTTCATTGGATTTGTACAAAGAAGTTTTGTTACGTTTAAAGGATTTCCATGCCGCACAAAACAAAGGAAAACATGCCTTAGCTTATTACGACAAGTACATCAGCATAAAAGACAGCATTTTCAATACCGAAAATATGCAGCACATGCAGGAGATGGAAACCCGCTACCAAACTCGTGAAAAGGAGCAGCAAATTGAGGTGTTGAACATTGAGAAAGAAGTGAAAGAGCAAGAGAGTTTGTACATGAAAATTCTGTTATGCGTAATTCTATTTTCTTTATTGCCATTAGGATTTTTTGTGAGGCAACGTCAAAAGTATCGTTTGTTACAAGAGAGAATTACCGGAGAAAATAGAGAGTGCAATCGCATAAGCCGCGATTTACACGATGGAGTAGCAAGTAGCTTGAGTCATTTGTGCAGAAGCATAGAAAAGGAAGACACAGAGCAGGAGTTTGCAGTACAGTTACGAAAAATTAGCGATGAGGTGCGAAGCATTTCTCATCAGTTAAATATGACTGCCATTGGCAATCAAAAGTTTCGGGAGGCTTTGTCCGATTCATTGCCATTGGATCATTTCCCTGAGGATATTGATTTAAAAATTCATTTGTCGGAAGATTTTGAGATAGAAGATTACAAAAAGAAAATTTATATCATTCGAATTGTTCAGGAATTGATTAACAACAGCCTAAAACATGCACAGGCATCTACCATTATCATTAAATTTAAAAAGGAAAACAGCAAACTACAGTTGGAATATGCCGATGACGGTGTAGGATTAGATATGGCAAAAATCCGCAAAGGAAATGGCTGGCACAATATTCACGAGCGAGTAGAGTTTCTATCGGGCAAGCTAAAAATTGAAAGCTCGGAGGGAAATGGATTTTATTTGAATTTGGTAGTTTAATTGTTAAAATTGATTTTTTGTGCCATTAGTAATGCAATTTTTTCACTCTGATAAATAAACAATTGAGTTCGCTATTTGCATTCCAGTATTGGATAAATAAGTAC
>JADGFH010000948.1:0-1169 GCA_016743925.1 Labilibaculum sp. | reverse complement strand
AGGATTTTTCATTTTATTTTTGATTTTTTAAGTTTAGATCAAATACCTAATAAATGAATATTCCAATGAAATCAACCCTGCTATTTCTCTTTGTTTTTTTAACATCGTTTACGCTTATTGGTCAAATAAAAAAAGTTGCAATGCTCGAACCTATTGCTCTAACAGATGGTGTATCTGTAATGGTTAAAGGAATGGTTCGAGGAGAACTAACTAAATCGATAAGTAAAGAGCCAGGCTTTAAAGCTTTTACTCGTACCGATATCGATAAAATGATGAAGGAGTTGAAATTCCAGGACTCGGGAATGGTTAATGATGAGCAGAGAATTAAATTGGGTCAACTTTCAGGAGCTGATTATGTGTGTGTGTCGAAAGTGACAAAAGATGGAAATGCCTATTATTTAGAAGCCTTTTTGGTGCATTTGGAAAGTGGGAGAATAGATAACCCTGCCTCATCTTTTGTTGAAGGTGGTTATGCATCTGTAAATAAAGCCTGTCAGAAAATTGCAGGTGAAATGGTAGGAAAAAAGGTGGATTTCCAAAGGCCAATTGTAAAAAGGAAAATAGAAACGAAATATCAAAAAACAGCTAGCCCTAAAGTGGCAGTCGCTCCCAAAAAACAATTCGAAACATATAATGTGTCGGTAAATTTTAAAACCAGTAAAATGATGGTAATTGATAAAGATTTTACCAAAGAAATGACAAAAGGGGAGGCCGTTAGAGCATGCAAGAATCTAAATTATGCTGGATATAATGATTGGAGATTACCTACCAAAGAAGAAATAATTGTGCTTCATCAGCACAGGCTTGAATTAACTGGATTAAATCATAGAAAATATTGGCACACTAATAGTGGTAGAATTTGGAGTTTAGATTTTAAAAGTTTTGCCTCCGGATACGGTTCGTCACGAAAGAATGCCTGGTGGAAAGCTTATGACGATACGAGATTGGGAGTTAGATGCGTAAGAACTGTAAAATAAGTTTATGATGAAGTATGTTAAGTTATTTATATTGTTGATTTTGAGTCCTACTACTTTTGCTCAATCAACAGATTGGATGAACGAAGATTACCGCAAGTTAAATTTTCCGAATCGTCAGTATCTAACAGCATTTGTTAGTGGTGAAAAAAATAAGGACGAAAAATTATCCGATGCGATTGCCCGAATTAAAGA
>JADGFH010000947.1 GCA_016743925.1 Labilibaculum sp. | reverse complement strand
TAATTAAAGATAATAGCATAACCTACCACAATTCTGCGACATTAGGATATAAAAAACAGTCGAGTAATTATGGTTTTTCTTCTTCTAAATCAATTTTAGCTTTTGCACCTTCTTATGAGGATGTAGATGATTCTATCCTACTAACAGAGAGAGCTTATCGAGATAAATTATATCCATTACCTGGAGTTAAGGAAGAAGTAAATAATATATCTAAAGTAATTGCAGGAGATTTATTTGTGGATGATTTAGCTACCGAAGCAAATTTTAAAGCAAATGCAGGTGAATATGATGTACTGCACTTGGCAATGCATACTATTATTGATGATGAAAATCCAATGTATTCAAAATTAGTTTTTACGCAAGATTCGGATACAATTCAGGATGGCTTATTAAATACGCATGAAATTTACAATATGAATTTTAATGCGAGAATGGTTGTCTTGAGTGCATGTAACACCGGCGATGGAAAATTACAAAAGGGAGAAGGAGTTATGAGTTTAGCTCGAGGCTTCTTTTATGCTGGCTGCCCAAGTGTTATTATGACTTTATGGACCGTAGAAGATAAAACAGGATCTAATTTAATGAGTAACTTTTATACTCTTCTTGCCAAAGGATTAAAGAAAGATGTAGCACTTCGTGAAGCAAAATTGGAATATTTGAACACAGCAGATGCCTTAAAATCTCATCCTTATTTCTGGTCTGGATATGTGACTATGGGAGATGTTGATCCTCTTTATGATGATCGATTTAGAAACACGATAATGTATTTAGCTTTTGGCACAATTGGTCTTTTAATTGCATTCTTCTTTTTCCGTAGAAGATTAAAAAATAGATTAGCAGCTTAACTAAATAATTTGTCTTTAACTTTTAAATGTTCTCTTCTCTGAGATATAGAAAGTTATGACCTATACTTTAATACAGGTTATCTTTCCTTAAACCTAATAATTCATTCAGCGTATTACTTATTATAGGAAGAAATGGGAATGAATTTGGTGCACTAATTATCTAGTTGTAGGTTTTAATGAGAATATGTACCTTGCTTCATCTTAAAAAAAGAACAGATTTAGTATGCTAAAGCAAAGTTTACAGCAAAAGTTGTTACAGAAATTATCACCTCAACAAATTCAGGTGATAAAATTGTTGGAACTCCCAACTTTGCAGCTTGAGGAAAGAATTAAGAAGGAGTTAGAGGAGAATCCTGTTCTCGAAGAAGGGAACACAGAAGAAGATTATCGCGAAGATATTCAAGCAGATGATAGTTCTGATTCGGATAAGGATAAAGAGGAATTCTCTCTAGAAGATTACATGAATGATGAAGACGTTCCATCCTATAAATTATCAGCCCAAAATTATTCAAAAGACGATAAGCATGAAGAAATTCCTTTTTCAGGAGGAACTACATTCCATGAATTATTGATATCGCAATTAGGCTTAAGGATTCTTACTCCTGAGAAATATGCTCTTACAGAGTATCTAATTGGGAATGTTGATGAAGATGGATATTTACGAAGAGAGATTGAGAGTATTGTAGATGATTTGGCTTTTTCGATGGGAGTTGAAACTTCTTATGAAGAATTGGTTGAATTACTTCGGATTATTCAAGATTTTGATCCAGCAGGAGTTGGTGCTCGTGATCTTCAGGAATGCTTATTGTTGCAAATTGATCGCAAAGGAAAGTACAACCCAGATGTGAAGTTGGCTCAAATCATTTTGAAGAAGAATTTTGAAGAGTTTACAAAGAAGCATTATGAAAAAATTCAGAAAAGAGTTGGTGCCAATGATGAAGATTTTAAATGTGCTATCGATGAAATCTTAAAGTTGAATCCTAGACCAGGAAGTGCATTTAACAATCCGCTGTCGAAGGTTTCACCTACTATTATTCCAGATTTTATTTTGGAAGAAGAAGATGGCGATTTACATTTGAGTTTAAATTCTAGAAATGTACCCGAATTAAATATCAGCAGAACTTATTCTGAAATGCTTCAAGATTATTCTTCTAATAAAAAGAACCAATCAAAGGAGAAAAAAGATGCTGTGATGTTTGTGAAGCAAAAACTCGATTCGGCTAAGTGGTTTATCGATGCAATAAAGCAAAGACAAAATACGCTATTGGTTAGTATGAACGCTATTATTGAATTTCAGCGAGAATATTTTATTGAAGGGGATGAGCGAAAGTTACGTCCAATGATTTTGAAAGACATTGCTGAAATTACAGGATTAGATATCTCTACTATTTCCAGAGTATCCAACTCTAAATACATA
>JADGFH010000173.1 GCA_016743925.1 Labilibaculum sp. | reverse complement strand
GGATTAACACAATATTAGTAGTTGGCAAAAAGATTCCTTTTATAAATAATAAATAAACAAAAGGAATCATATACCAAGCAAAACTGTATAAATGTAATTTCTTCAATATCATTAAAAAAAGGTTAGTAGCTATTCATAATATTTTAGCTTAATCAAGAAGTATCTTAAAATAAGCTTTAGGCCTACAAAGCAAACAAGTGGGTAAAGCCAAATGTACTTAACTGCCCTTGTAAGGACACCGGTTTTAGCTTTAAATATTTCCCATTCAGTTTTTTGAAGTAACCTGATTGAATCTGGAGATTCAACGTTATATATAACGGAAGCGTCATTGATATAATAATGAAATTTTCCATTCGAAATATTTTCAAGCAAAAAAATATAATCCTCAAAAGATTTATAATTATCCTCCTCTTTAAAAATATTAACATCTTTATTTCGTATACATAATGAACTTAATATCGATTTATTCACAAGATAATTATTCCAAAAAGAAATTTTAGAGAATTTTTCAGATCGATTCTTGAAGTATGTTTCTTCATAATCAATCTTATTTTTTCGAATAAATGCATTAGTCGTTATTATACTATTATTGAGATTATTACTTTTAATACAATCATAAATATTACTTAAATGATTCTTACTAAATAAATCATCGCTATCACAAAAACAAACCCATTCACCTTTAGAGTATTTCAAACCCAGATTTCGGGGGTGAGCTGGCCCACCTGTATTAATATCCGTCTTGATAAATATAACATCATAATTACTTACAATTTCCTCAGTTTTATCAGTAGAGCAATCATCAACTAAAATAATCTCGAAATCTGTGAATGATTGATTTAAAATTGAATTTAATGTATTTTCTATACAGTAAGCCCTATTATAACTTGTAATAACAACACTAAAAAAAGGAGTTGTTTTTTCTTTATTCATATCACAATTTTAATTTTCACAACCATTATTTAATTTGACCATACATATATCAGAACTCGTATGAAACAATATTACATGACACCAGAAGCTCTATATAGCTTCCTCAGAGCATAACAAATGTTCATAATATGAGATAGTTTTTTGTAAACCATCGTTTAAATCTACCATTGGATTCCATCCATTTAGGATTGTTTCCGCTAAATCAATTACTGGTTTTCTCTGCAAAGGGTCATCTTGTGGTAATTTTTGAAAAACTAATTTTGAATTCGATTGAGTCATCTTAATGATTTTCTCAGCTAACTCAATCATTGTGAATTCTCCAGGATTACCAATATTAACAGGCCCAATAAAAGCATCTTCTGAATTCATCATTCGAATCATTCCTTCCACCAAATCATCCACATATTGAAAGCTTCGGGTTTGTTTACCATCTCCAAAAATGGTAATATCCTCACCTTTTAAAGCTTGCATAATAAAATTGGACACCACACGACCATCATTAGGATTCATACGAGGGCCATAGGTATTGAAAATTCTAATGATCTTAATCTTTACATTATTTTGGTTGTGATAATCCATAAATAAGGTTTCTGCACATCTTTTACCCTCATCATAGCACGAACGAATCCCAATAGGATTCACATTACCCCAATAAGATTCTGGTTGTGGATGTACTTTAGGATCACCATACACCTCACTTGTGGATGCTTGCAATATTTTTGCATTGACTCTTTTTGCAAGCCCTAACATGTTGATTGCTCCCATCACAGAAGTCTTAATTGTTTTAATGGGATTGTATTGATAAAAGGGTGGAGATGCAGGACAGGCCAAATTGTATATTTCGTCTACTTCTGCAAAATAAGGTTCCGTCACATCATGCCTAACCAATTCAAAATAAGGGTTATTCAACAAATGAACAACATTTTGCTTACTCCCTGTAAAATAATTATCTAAACAGATAACCTCATTACCTTCTCTCAATAACCGCTCACATAAATGTGAGCCAATAAAACCTGCACCACCAGTTACTAATATTCTCTTCATAAAATCGCGAATTAAACCAATTATTACAAATAACTTTAATTCTACATCGAAGTAGAATTAACTCTATTAGTAATAAATAGCGCAATTAATATCTACTAATTTCCTTTTCCTATATTATAAACTTCAAAACCAATTTTAACCAATTGATCTTTGTCAACAATATTTCGACCATCAAATATAAAGGCCGGCTTCAATACACCTCCATAAACCTTTTTCCAATCGTAGACTTTAAACTCATCCCATTCTGTTAGAATGGCTACCGCATGAGCAGATAGCATTGCTTCATACGGATCATCATGCACCGTTACTAAAGTGCGTATTTCATCCATAGACATGACCTCGCCTTGTTCCACATATTGTCCAACACGGTGGGTTTGCAAATATTCCAAATCAGAGAAGATTTGTTCTTCTGTTACCTTAGGATCATACACATGAATTTCAGCACGATCCTGCAATAACTCATCAGCCACATACATGGCAGCTGTTTCTCGAGTATCGTTGGTATCCTTTTTAAAAGCCCAACCCAGAAAAGCTATTTTTTTACCTGAAACCGTATTAAATAATGTTTCAATAATATTCTTGGCGAAGCGGTGTTTCTGATAATCGTTCATATTCACCACTTGTTCCCAATAGGCAGCTACTTCTGGCAAGTTAAATTGCCTACACAAATAAACCAGATTTAGAATATCCTTCTGGAAGCAAGAACCTCCAAAACCAACCGAAGACTTCAAGAATTTAGCTCCGATACGAGAATCTGAACCAATAGCACGTGAAATTTCATCCACATCAGCACCTGTTCGTTCACAAAGTGCAGACATTGCATTAATTGATGACACCCTTTGTGCTAAAAATGCATTGGCTGTTAACTTTGATAATTCTGAAGACCACAAACGAGTCGTTATTATACTGTCTACAGGCACCCAATTTGAATAGACATCAACTAATGCTTGAGAAGCTGATTGTCCAGCTTCTGTATCTTCACCACCAATAAGTACTCTATCAGGTGCGTGTAGATCTGTTACAGCAGTTCCTTCAGCCAAAAATTCTGGATTTGAAAGCACTTGAAACTTAATACCATTTTTCTTAGATCCCAAAATCGTTTTAACAGCTGCAGCAGTTCGAACAGGTAAAGTTGACTTTTCAACCACAATTTTATCAGACTTTGAAACCTCAGCTATTTGACGGGCACAAAGTTCTATATATTTTAGATCAGCTGCCATACCTTTTCCAACACCATAAGTTTTGGTTGGGGTATTTACTGAAATGAAGATCATTTGTGCTTCATCAATCGCTTTATCTACCTCAGTAGAAAAGAATAAGTTTCGTCCACGGGCCTCTGCTACCACATCAGCTAATCCTGGCTCATAAATGGGTAATTTATCAAAATCAGCATCATTCCAATCGGCAATACGTTGCTCATTCAAATCTACCACAGTCACCTTTATATGAGGGCACTTTTGTGCGATAACTGCCATAGTTGGACCTCCAACGTAACCTGCACCTATACAGCAGATATTTTTTATTGTCTTTCCCATCTTAATAATTTAATCCTTGTTTTTAAATTTTTAAAGTTGAATAAGTGATTTATTTAACTTTCGTCCACACTCAATATTGAGAATTCTTTATAAAATATCCCCATGATTCAATTTACCATTGTTCTCTAATAGATTTTATTAATCCTTTCCCATATAATATGAAAAATCCGATTAACCCGCCCATGAAGGTCCATGCAACCAAAATCATTAGACGTTTTGGTCTTGATTTATCAAGAGGAACAGTCACTGGTTGAATTATTAGAAATACTGGCGTATTTTCTTTGACTTGTATTTTTTGTGTTTCCAATTGTTTAGCTAACTCAGAACAAACCCCATAAACTAAATCATATTCGGCTTTTAGTCTATCAAATTCTGTATTAGCTACTGCAGTGATCACATTTTTATTTCCATCACGAAACCTAGCTAAATACTGTTGTATATCACTCAACTCTTTACTTTTCTCATCATATCTATTTTCAATAAATTTTAATTGATCTTTTGCTTTTTGAATCTTAAATTCTATGATTTTTTTTTGTAATAAATCTTGAGCATTTTTGGTCACTTGCGCTGCAGCTTTTGCTTCTGGCATTCTAGTAGATAGAAAAACATAGTTATCTTTATCGTTAATCTCAATGGTTATTTTCTTGGACAATATTTCTATTAATTGTTTCTCAATTGAACTAATTTCAATAAGCTCCTGTTCCTCATTAGATTTACTTAAGGTCTCTTTCTCTTTCCCTTTAATCAATTTCAAAATTAGTCCAGGAAGTCCAATTGTATACTTTCTAATTTCATGAAGCACCCCTGGCTTATATATATTATCATAAAACTCCAATAAGGTTACCTTTCCCTCTACCCCATCTACACTAATTAATGTTTTCATCAGTTCCTTCTGAAAAGGAATACTGTTCACAATTTTTGGGTAAAGACTAGGAGGAATAGTAGATCCTCCACCAATATTACCAAGATTAATACCAGCCATAGCAGCTAATCCGCCCAAATTACCACCTATTTTTACTCCTCCTTCTGCAGTTTGTGGCACCACGGTGGTTGAAGCTGTGTATTCCTTTGGGGAGAAAATAGCGATGAATAATCCTAGTGCCATAAAAATCAAGGTTGTTTTGATTACGGTACGGCGGCCTTCCCATAGAGTCTTTGCCAATTGAATCAAATCGATTTCATCGTCGTGCGAAATATTAGCAGGGTCGCTTTTTATATTTGTATTATCTGGACTCATATATTTTTTTCTTTTTTACTTCTTTCTTTTTATTGAGATCCTTCAACAAGCTCAGGATGACAATTCATTTTCGGGACGACTTCCACTTCCTATTGTCATTCTGAACGAAGTGAAGAATCTGTCTCTTTATGGTTGAGATCCCTCGACTAGCTCGGGATGACTGCTTGGTTCTGTATCTGTTCAAACAAAGAACTCATTTTCTAAAAAATTCCATTCTGGATTAAATTCAAAAATCAATTTATCTTTTTTGTCTCTCTTCCAGCCCTTAATTTGTTTCTCTCTTTCAATTGCTAAATTCACATCATTGTGTTCTTCAAAATAGATCAAGTGATAACAATTGTATCTTTTTGTAAAAACGTTAATGAGATCCACATGATTCACATGCTCGCTTAATCTTCTTTGTAAATTATTTGTCACCCCTACATACAGGACGGTTTTATTTTTATTTGTCAATATGTAGACGTAATCTGTTTTCATTTCAATATTCATCTTTTTGAGATCCTTCGACAAGCTCAGGATGACATTACCTTGTGGCAATAGCAAGGGCCGTAATTAAACTAGCTAAAGTCGATGTGAAAGCCAACCATTTGCCTGCATTTGCAGCCTTGTCTACTTCTGGTTTTTCTGGTACAATAATTTCACAGCCAGGCTCTATTTTCGGAAAACGACGACCAAACAAACCTCCTTTTGTGGCTTGGGTTGTTCCATTGGCATAGAGCACATAAACTTTTCCTTTTTTAGCTCGTTGTGCAAAACCTCCACTACGATAAATGTAATCTTTCAATTTCTTTTTATCCGTAAAGGTATGAGCAACCGGACTTAATACCGAACCTGAAACCATCACCGTTTCCAACTTAGAAGGAATCAGAATTTGATCACCTGCCTTTACTTGTAAATCTTCTACTCCTCCCTTATTATTGAGAATTTCACCTAAGTCAATCCCCACAATTTGATAAGCTACTTTTTCAATATCCTCTCCCATCATTGTTGTATCTTGCGCTACAATAGCCAACTTTGCTTGGTATTCAGCCTCACTTAAAATGATTTTTCTTCTTAATGAAGCACCCTTTACATAGGCTTCTTGGGTAATTCCACCTGCTCTCTTAATTACATCCGATATTTTTTCATTCTTACGGGTAATTCCATAAGAACCGGAATATTTCACCTCTCCACCTACACTTATCGCTCCCTGTGGGCGATATCCTGGTGCACGGCGTACATATACCTTATCGAAAGGTTTCAACAGGAAGGCTTCATCTTCTGGATTCAGTTTCAAGTTTCGATCTAAAGAAAACTGAAAAGTATGCAATAAAGACTTTGTCAACTTACTTGTTTCACCATAATCCAAAACTCTACTCACCTCCAAGCCCGCTACTTCCGCTTCCTCTTTAAAACCACCTGCTTGAAAAATCAAATCTCCAATGCGTAAATTCTCTGCCCAAGCATAAGTTCCTACAAATTGCACTTCACCTACAATTTCAACGGTACGTGCCTCCCGCATATCAAACATGGAAGTTATCTGAACTTTATCTTCTCTTTGCAATTCAAAATCCGTTTTCCCATTGACCACATCACGAACAGAAAAAGAAATTACTTTTAGACTCATGTCTGCTAATTTTCTGGTTATAACAGCGCGTTCCATAAAGGCTTCCTCCTTTAAACCTTCTGCTGTTTGAATTAATTCTGAAAGTTTCAATCCCTCTACTAATTCGTAGTTGCCCGGACGGTATACTGCACCTTCAATGCTAACTCTATTTTCAAAACGCTCGGTCAACCTGCCTGCCACTAAAGAGTCTCCATTCATTAGCGGTACTTTATCATATTGGTCGGCAGTTACTCCTATAAAACTTAAAGTTCTGGTATTATTACGGTACAATTCCAAACGATGCGTATAGGCCTTAGCGGTAAAGCCACCAGCAAAACGTAAAATATCGGCTACGCTCTCGTCCTTTTGTGCCTCGAATAATCCCGTACGCTTAAACTCTCCTTCTATCTTCACTCTTTTCACATAAGGGCGAACTAAAACTACATCCTGATCTCTTAATTGCATATTGTTTTTCACGGCTCCATCTATTAGATAAGCGTACACATCAATACTATTTACCAATTCACCATCGCGCAAAATATCGATTTTCCGAAAGGAACCATTTTCATTTGGCCCACCTGCCAAATACAAGGCATTAAATGCAGAAGCTGTTGCAGGTAAGGTGTATGTTCCTGGTAAATTCACCTCTCCAATTACATTCACATTTATTCCTTTTAAAGCCCCAAGACCTATCTCTACAAATGTATTTGGAAAAGCCCCACCCATCCCATTGTAAATAGAAGTTAATCTGGCTTTAATTTTATCTTTTACTTCCTTAATGGGAAGACCGTAAACATAGATTGGCCCCAAATCAGAAATTGTAATCGATCCGCTTTTCTGAACTGTTTGCTGGTACGTCTGCTGAGATGCTCCATACACAGAAACATTTACTTCATCACCTACTCCTAAGGCGTAAGATTCAGATACTGGCATGTCCATAGAGGGTTCGAAGCTTAAGTTTTCAGAATTAAAAAACTGAAAGCCAAAAATATTTTTATTCTTCTCTGTAGCCTTAAAATTTGCCTTTTCGGACATCACTTCTACTGGCTCCAAAACCGCTTCCTGACTTTTCAAGGCAGAAATTTTCGCTCCCCCATTCCTCTTCAACTCATTGATCCGTCGAATTATTTGATCGATCTGCAGCTGTGATGCACCACGAGCACGAGCCAACGCCATTGCTTCCTCCTGGCTCATCCCATTCTTCTCCATCTCGCCGATCAGTTTCTGAATCTGAGCATCGCTTAATGCCTCCACATTTACACTTGCAGGATTGATATTTGTATTTTGCGCATGTACACTTCCCAGAAGTAATACCACAAACAAAGTAAGTAAGAATAGTTTTCGCATTGACTGAATCATAATATATAAATAACTTTTTTATCGTGTATCCTTGTTTTCCTATCTTCTTTATCCGATTTGGATTGATAAAACCCTATTATATCAGGATAAAAAATATTTTTGCTGTGCAAAAGTAAGCAAGCATAATATAATTCCCTAATTTCCGAAGTGTTTAGTTTCCATAAATCTTAATAAAATCAGTAAAATATAATTCCAGTGCAATAGTAGTATTTTTCATGCTACAATCAAACTGTCAAATGTGCCAAATAAGAAAAACCGTCCCAATACTATTGATACGGCTTTTTACCTCTTTCTTTTCAGCTTATTACTTTAGCATTTCTTTTAATTCTGTCAGGTCGATTGGTCCAACCTCTACACTCTCTCTTGCAAACTTCTGATCCAGTTGTTCGTAAATAGAATTCATCGATTTAAACTCTGGAACAATCGCCTTCATATGAGCAACAATTTTAAAATTATCATTCTCTACTAACAAATCACAGAAATGTTTAATCAATACTTCTACCTCTTCTCGCTCGTACTCTCTCACTTTTGCAATCATAATTCGTGGATGCTTGGTAGGAACTGTATTCTCCTTCACATTCAACAACTCTTCATACAATTTCTCACCCGGACGTAAACCTGTAAATTGCACATTTACATCCACTCCCTCTTTCAAACCACTCAACTTAATCATTTTATAGGCCAGATCAACAATCTTAACTGATCTTCCCATATCAAAAATGAATATTTTTCCACCTTTTCCTATTGCACCTGCCTGCATTACCAACTGACATGCTTCTGGAATGGTCATAAAATATCTGGTGATATCTGGATGTGTAACCGTAACCGGTCCTCCTTTTTCAATCTGAGCTTTAAATCTCGGTATAACTGAACCATTAGAACCCAATACATTTCCAAATCTTGTTGTGATAAAATGCGTTTTTCCTCCCGGAAAGTTCATGCTTTGTGTACAGATTTCAGCAATTCGCTTGGAGGCACCCATTACATTGGTTGGGTTTACTGCCTTATCGGTAGACACCATCACAAATCGCTCAACTCCATACTCAAGAGATAGCTCTGCGATATTCTTGGTGCCAAACACATTCGTTTTAATAGCTTCCGATGGGTTATTCTCCATCATAGGAACATGTTTATAAGCTGCAGCATGATATACCAATTGCGGCTTAAACACCTCAAACATTTTCCGAGTTCTCTCCTTATCTCTAACATCTCCAATTACAATTTCGAAATTGTAAAAATTAAGTTCTTCTTTTAAAGACAATTCTATATCGTAAAGTGGAGACTCTGCCTGATCGAATAAAATAATATTCTTAGGACGGAAACGAGCTACCTGACGAACCATCTCACTACCGATAGATCCTGCTGCACCAGTAACTAAAACCGTTTTTCCACTTACTTGTCGATCAATCTCATCCCAATCCAATTTAATTGGCTCACGCTCTAATAAATCCTCAATTTTTATGGCACGAATTTGCTTTACACTCAACTCTCCATTAACCCAGCTTTCAAATTTAGGAACCTCCCAAACTTTCACATTCTTATTCAGGCAAATTTCAATAACAGATTGACGCTCATCAAGACTCAAATCTTTTTTTGCAATAATTACCTTATCCACTTCCGTCTTCTCAAGCAACTTCTCCAAATCACGTGGACTAAATATCTTAATGTTCTCTAACTTACTACCAACCTTTTTATCGTTATGATCTACAAAGCCGATAATTGTACTGTTCACCTCATTACTACTATCCAATGCATGCTTAGCCATAATCCCAAACTCATCGCTACCGTAGATAAGGATATTCTCACGAACTTTAGAATGCGTTAAGTAGCGATAATAAATTGCTTTAAAGATAACACGACTACTTGTCATCAAAAATACCATTGCGATATATTCAATAATCAAGATAGAAAATGGAATAAAAAAAGCTCCATTTTGAAAATAAAAACTTAAACCATTAGCCAAAACAAGAACCATCGACCCCAAAGAGACTACAACAAATATACGCTCTGCATCTTTCGAGCTAGTGTATCGAACAATACCTGCATAAGTACCACCA
>JADGFH010000172.1 GCA_016743925.1 Labilibaculum sp. | reverse complement strand
CTATTCTTCCTTTCCATTAAATTTAATCTCTTTCCAATTTTAATTACACCTTTCTGTAAATTTTAATTTATTTCCGAATCTATTGATATCTTTCTCGGAAAGGCTTTAATTTTAAGGGAAAGGTTAAAGATTTATCAGCAAGATTTATAATTTATCGGAAAGGTTCAAATGTTTAGGGAAAGATTATTCTTTTTATGGAAAGTCTTATATTTTTATCTTAAAAGTAGTTTAATGGGTAATTTTAGTATTCCCATCGTATTAACTCTTCTTCCCTAGGTCATTTGCATTAGGTATTTATGCAAAAAAGACCCTTAATGATGATCAATAAGGGTCTTCTATATATATATATTTCAACTACTTCTTCAAATCCTGTATTAACCTATTAATCGAGATCATCTCAAAATCTCCAAATTTTTCGGCTTCGTAATTTTTAACAAATTCCTGATTGATTAGGAACAACTTGCTGTTGTAGGTATCCTGTGGATAGGTATTTTCACTATGGAATTCATCAAAATCAGTAAAGTTTAATGGACAAGTTGACAGCTCCCAATCTTCACCTTCTTGACTCATAAATAACAAAGGTAAACCATGAGTTCGACAAATAAATGGACGAGATTGATAAATCTGGCACAAATCCTTAATTAAGAAATTACAATCATCTGCTTCCTCATCCAATTCCCGATATACCTTAGGTGGATTTTCTTTTAACTCTTCTAACATACTAAAGTACTCAACTGGCAAAACCGAGAAATGCATACAGCATTCGGCACAACCTTTTTTACAAGCCATCTCCTCTTTATGCAAGTTCGCTAGTTTATCACTTAATTCGCTTACCTCATCTCTTAACTGGCGGTACTTTGCCAATTCTTCTCTTGCCTTTTCGTTCATTTCTGTAAAATTTAGTGCAAATGTAGAAAAATTGAATTGAGAATCCGAACTTCATACTACTAATCACATAGGATAGATCTATTATCACCCCTCTGTCTATCGACTCCACAAAAGCTTTCGGGATCCCAGAGGTGGGTGGGAACTGCACTCTGTTTTCTTATTGCCAACAACTGTTTACTATATTGTCCTCAAGCCAGACGGGCTCATACTTTTCTCCTTAGATGAGAAAAGTATGCAAAAGAATCAAGCCTCTCGGAAGCTGTTCGGCTTTCCATAGCAAATTAGTGCCCCGAATCACGCCCGATCGGCGATCCCCGATTTTATTTACTTTGATATGAATACCTTTCGCAATTTTCAATTCATAATTACACTGTTTACTGCTCTATCTCAAATGACAAGAGTTCGCCCAATTCTATTTTTTCAGGAGATACCTTTGCACGTATAGGATACACCTCTACCCCATTTTCGTAGGCTTCTTTTAAAGTTTTAGCATATTCTGGATCAATATCAACTGCTGGGGCAAAAACCTCCACATCAGCTCGTTGAATTACATAAACCATTACAGCTCTCATTCCCTCCTTCTTTACTTTCATTAAAGTATTTAGGTGCTTTCGACCTCGGGTGGTAACAGCATCGGGGAAACGCGCATAATTATCGACTTTTAAGCTTACATTTTTAACTTCGATAAAGCACTCTTCTCTTTCATTGGAAGCAAAGACATCAAATCGACTGTCATCAAACTTCACTTCCCGTTTTACAAATGAATATCCAGAAAGCGCTTCTATTTGCTGATTTTTAACAGCCTCAAAAACCAATAAATTCGGAACTGCAGTATTAATTCCGACCCAAGAATCATTAATTTTGATCATTTCCCACGTATATTTTGTTTTACGTTTGGGATCATCAACGTAAGTTAGATACACCTCTGCTCCTTCTTCCAAACAAGATTTCATGCTGCCTGAATTGGAAGTGTGAGCGATAACCACTTCACCATTATCCAATTCAACATCAGCTAAAAATCGCTTGTATCGCCTTATTAATTTACCGTGTACTAATTTATTGGGAAAAATCATGATTATTTTTTTGTTGGAAATTCAAAGGTAAAGAGATTTCGGCTACTTTTGTCGAAGCAAGATTCGAGAATAACATTATGACAGAAAAAAAACTACCCAATATATTTATTTACAATCCTACTTGTGAAATTGCCATTGCAAATGGAACCTTAAGCTTTATGCCGAATAAAAATCTTTCCAAATTCGAAAGAGATTTAGACGTGTTGCCTTTGTACTTTGCAGATAGTAATGATGTTCTATTGGTAAGACAGATGCCCGATAGTGATTTTTTGAATCGAATTTCTGCTGCAGGTATTAAATTACCCAAATTTAAACTACTTGAAGAGGCTCTCAAGGATGATGAATTTGTACAAACTAATAAAAACAGCCTTCAAGCTTGGGGATGGAGTCCAAGAATTCACCATATATTGAAACCATTCAAGGAATCTTGTAGTTCTGAATACTTGAATCAGCCAAATGCCTATTGGAAGAATGAACATCGTAATTTATATGGAAGAGAAACTGCTCTAAAGGTTTTGAAAAGCTTCTTGAGTAAACATCCAGATGAAAAATACATAGATCAAAGTCAGATTGCAAGAGTTTGTACCAATATCCAAGAAATTGAAACCTTAATTGAAGAGTGGAAACAATTGGTTATAAAAGCTCCCTTAAGTTCATCTGGTAGAGGATTGCAAGTACTTCGCTATTCTCACTTGAACGATTCGATTACCCAATGGATTAATGGAACTCTTGAGGCGCAAAATTATGTAACTGTTGAAGCTCTGCTAGATAAAAAGCACGATTTCTCATTACAATACTATTGCGATGGGAAAGGCAATTTAAGCTATATGGGCCCTGGATTTTTCCTAACCAGTTCGAACGGACAGTACGAAGGGAATATTCTTGGAGACATGCCTGAACATTTTAAGGCTTACTTGTCAGATGCTCAAATGGAAGAATTGTCTGAGGGAATAAAAAGCGCAATGGAAGCATCGGACTTGGCAACAAACTACTGTGGATATTTAGGCGTTGACTGCCTTTTATTTGAGGATAAAAGTGGGAAAATGAGATTACAGCCTTGTGTTGAAATCAACTTACGATACAACATGGGAACTCTAGCTTTAATTCTTGATGAATATTTGGCTCCTAAAACACGAGGAGCTTTCAAAATGATTTTTAAGCCAAAATCTACATTTGATAAATTCCATCATGAAATGGAAAAGAAACATCCTTTTGAGATGAAGGATGGTAAATGGTTGAAAGGTTATCTTCCCTTGGTAAGTCCTAATCAGAATAAAAACTTTGGGGCTTACATTTTACTTGAAAATATAGAAGAATAAAAAAAAGGGATTCTCACAATTGTGAGAACCCCAAGCTTCAATTTAGTTAGCACTAATTGTCACCTTAATTAATTCGTTTACTGCAGGGTAAGTAAAACCATCGTTTACTACCATTACTTTAACGGATTCGGTATCTCCCGTATTTGGACCTGCTTGTCTTGGCGCTTGATTGTTACCAGCTCCAGGATATTCATTTACTTCAGTTCCTGCATCCCATAATTTTAATTGAGAAGTTACATCTCCAGTAACAGGTATGCCATTGTTAAAAAGAGCAATTCCCATATCATCAAAAGCAACAAATAAATCGTTTGACTGAATTAACATGCTTGCTAAATTTAGGTAATCTCCTTCAGCAGCTTTAAACGTAAATTCATATGCATCGCCAGGAAAGATAGGAGCTCCTCCACTTTGCCCTACAGGTTCTGAAAAAATACCATGAGTAACTACAGTATGAAGAGAAGCTACATAATTATCTAAATCTCCAGGGCCACCATCTTCGGCTAATTGCTCAAGACCATTACCTGCTTGGATCATTCCATCTTCGAACAATGGATATCCTGTAAGACTAATTGCAAAAACTCCTGGTGCAAAAGGAGAAACATATCCACTATTATCGGCAAGATACATACCAGTATCAGCGTTAGCTCCATCTTCTGCTAATCCTTCTAAACCATTTGCTGCCGCCATATCTTTCGTGAAAATTGGCATTCCAGAATTGTGTACAGCCCAAACTCCCGGAGCTAGTGGCGACTGTAAAGCATACATATCAGAAACATTGTTTATGCTTACGGTGAATTCACTACCGCCATCGTGCGCTAATTCAACCTGAATCACTTCAGTATTAGAAGGGTAAGTATAACCATCCATTACGTCGGCAACTAATATTACAGTACCATTCTCATCGGCTCCTGTATTAGCTCCTGCTTGTCTTGGTGCTTGATCTGTTCCAACACCAGGTTCTTGATTCACCTCTGTTCCTGCATCCCAAAGCATAATTTCAGAAGTTACATCTCCCGTTACCGGATCACCATTAGCATCGTATAGAGCTAATCCTGTATCCTCAAATCCGTAAAATAAATCGTTTGATTGTACAAACATGGTAGCCAAGGAAAGGTAAGCACCTTTACCTGCATTAAAACTAAAACTTAATGTTCCTCCAGGACCAACAGCATCCGTCGTTCCAGAGTTAAAGAAACTCTTACCTGCTTGAATATTTTCTACTCGAACTGTAAATTCGCCAGTTGGAATTGGCTCAAAATCTTTATCATCATCTAAATCACACGCGGTGAAGAATAATGTACTTGCTGCAACTAGGCTAACTATCTTTTTCATATCGCTACATTTTAATTGATTAATTACTTATACAATCAAAAGTACCTTTGTAAATAATCATAAAATGTAAGCCAGCTCACATTTGCGAAAAAAAGCAATAAAAACTACAATTTTTCTTTTGTCAATATTCTAATTTCTTTTCTGGAATAATCGATAATTCCTTCTTCTTTTAATTCGTTAAACAAGCGAGTAACGGTTTCTCTTTTGGTACCGATCAAATCGGCAAAATCCTTTTGTGTGAAAAAATGAGGAACAATAATTTCCGAGCCAAGCACATCTCCACTCTCATCGCTCATTTCATTAATAAATTCGCATAAGCGTGTTCTCACATCCTTAAAAAGTAAGCCCTCTAGTCTTCTTTCCATTTTTCTAATACGAAGACCAATTAATTTATAGATCGAAAAACCAAACTTTTCATTCTTACGCATTAACTGATACATATCGGGCAACTTCATAGGACACAAAACCGTTGGTTCCATACATGCCATTGCATAATCGCTACGTTTTTCTTCTCCTAACAAGGCTTTCTCTCCAAAAATCTCTCCTTTACCCAAAATTGCTTTCACAACCTCTTCTCCATCCTTATTGTAGGCAACAATCTTCACCTTTCCTTTACTAACCATGAAGATCGATTGAGAAGCATCCTCTGGAAAATAAATAAAATCCCCTTTTTTAAAGCCTTCGAAATGATCTTCTCCGTACTCTTTTAGTTTATGAGGACAAAGTACCTGATAAAGATTTACATTCTCGAAACACCATATTGACTCACTCATTCTTCCTTCAATTTTGATATTGGATTACATTCCTATTAACATTAGCACTAAAATAAAAATCCCAATCTAAATAAGAAAGGGATTTTCATTTAATTATCTGTTAATGTTGGTGATGATGTCCTTGCTTTCCAAAATATAAATGTGAAAAGTTATGAACTGCATCATTCAATTTTTTAATGTATTTTAAATCTGTAGTTTGTTTTGTTTTCATTGCATAAACGCAAATCTCATGCAAAACAGCTAATAATTTAGTGTTCTTTTTCACCACTTCTGGATCATCAGAAACCTTCACTCTTTGAAACATGAAATACTGTGTTGCAATTTCCTGAATCTTTTTAGCATGATCTTCCTTATTCGTTACCCAACGCACCAATTGATTATAATCAACCTGTTCTGCAGAGGATAATTCTGTAATTTTCTTCATGCTCTTTTCTATTGTAGTAATGTGTTCAGACAATAATACAACACGAACAGAATCAGCATAAATACCACATGGTATCTCACAATGGGCATAAGTTTTATTAGTAGTTCCAATCAAAAGCATAAATAACATTACTATGCCTACTCCTATTTTCGATTGTAATTTTTTCATGGTAATCTTTACATTTTAGTGAATAAATATTTACTTATTTAAAATTAATCTAAATATTCATAATTAAAAACTTTCAACTACAATTTATCTAGCATAAAAAATAACTACTGTCCATATGCCGACATTTATTCTTCTCGTCAATCTGTATTTTGCAGGTAATCATTAATACAGTTATTGCATGAAAACAAAAAGAGTAAATATCCTATTACTAACATTACTGATTTTTGGGAGTCCTAGTTTAATATATTCACAGGCATGCTGTACTGGAGGAGCTCCTTTATCTAGTAATTTGGGAATTGTGCAATATAAACCTAATCAACTAGTTGTCGACTTATCTTATGATTATAATAAAATTAATAAATTATATGCTGGTAGCACCAAGCTTGATGATAATCAACGGGAACGAATCACAAAAAGCAGCATATTACGCCTTAGTTATGCGCTTAGCGATCGATTTTCAATAACTGCTATCCTTCCCTATGTTTGGCAAGAACAAACGGTTAGATCCATAGTTGGTTCCAACAGACAAGCCGCGAATGGAATAGGTGATTTTGTACTCTTAGGACAGTATTCACTTATACAAAGCCGTAATAATCAATTAATAGTAGCAGCTGGTCCAAAGCTGCCTACAGGTAGTACTTCTAAACGGGGAAATGAGTTTGATATTCTTTTGCCTCCAGATCTACAACCCGGAACAGGATCGTGGGATGGTATTGGCGCAATATCCTATGTCAGATCGGGTTTTTCAAGACCTACTCTAAGTCTTATTTCATTAGTTAGCTATCGATATAGCTTTGAAGTTGGCAGATATGATGGGCAGCAAAAATATCGTTTTGGTAACGAACTAGCAATAAACATTGGTGCAAGTGACAGTTTTAGCTTAGGAAAACATGTAATCAAACCAAGTTTACAATATCGATATCGACATACTCAAAAAGATGAAAACAATGGTAGTGAGTTTCCAAACACTGGTGGTTCCTGGATGTATTTGGTTCCAGCAGTAAATATTCAATTGTCTCCTTCTTTACAAGTTCATTCCAATGTTGAAATTCCAATACATGCCGACGTAGTAGGAACTCAGCTAATCACATCATTCAAAGGAAACATTGGTTTGAACTATACGATCAATTTTAAAAAGACTAAATATTTAAAATAAACCCAGCGATATGAAAACAATATATAGCAAACTGATATTATTACTATTGATTTTCAGCATTTCTTGCAGTAGTTCAAGCGATGATGAAATTATAGACACTCCCCCAATAGATACACCACCTAATCAATCTGCAGCAGTAATCAATTTAATAACTGACAGTTTCGAAGGAGCTAACTATATTGTAGTAGGAAGCGAAATTTTCAATTTCATGGTCGCTTTTAATACCACTTTAAATGGTAACATTCTTAGCTTTGAAGCATTGCAAAACATATTACCTATTGTAATGCAAGACAATCTTGGAAATAGATATGACATTTTCGGTGAAGTTAAGGACGGGCCTAATATCGGTGAAAAACTAACTCCTGTCAATGCTTTTATAGGGTATTGGTTTTCCTGGGGAACATTTTATCCAGGCATAGAAATTTACGACGAAACATCAGCTAGACCCAATTTAGGAGAAACAGTACAGGCAAGTGATGACTGGTTAATTCCAAAAAATCAAGTTTTCCAAGGAGCTTCGCGCGATGGAATACCAGCAATTGACTATCCGAAATATCTTGAACCAAAAGATGAAAATAGGTCAGAAAATGAATTAATTATAGGTGTTCGTATCAACAATACAAACAAAGCCTATCCTCATGGAATACTGAATTGGCACGAAATTGTAAATGATCAAATTGATGGTGTTAATTACGCTGTCGTTTTTTGTCCATTAACCGGAACTGCAACAATTTGGGATCGAAAAATTAATGGACAAGTTACAACTTTTGGAGTTTCTGGATTTCTCTACAACAGCAATGTGGTTCCTTACGACAGAAATACCAACTCTAATTGGAGTCAAATGCTACAAAAAAGTGTTCAAGGAACTTTATCTGGCAATAATACAGATAATCTATTCGTGTTGGAAACAAGTTTAGCTACTTGGAGATTAGTCACAAATGAGACTAATCTATTGTCAACCGACACTGGCTACAATAGGGATTATGGTAGAAATCCATACGGCAGTTATCCTACAAACATGACCATTAATTTCCCTATCAACTTTGAGGATGATCGTTTACATCCTAAAGAAAGAGTTCTTGGCATTATCATTAATGAAAAAGCCAAAGCATATCGTTTTTCATCTTTTAATTAGAATAGATGTACAAAAGGAAAAAGAATTGGCTTCGGCTACTAATTGGAGGAGCCTTGGCAAGCGGTTTATTAACATTCATTCTATATGGATTAGTCAATTTACAAATGCTCTCGGAAGAGCTCGCTATTCCATGGACAATAATTAGAGATGATGTAATAATGGTAGATTGGACATGTTTGTATATAGCATCGTTTGCCATGGCACTCCTTTTTGGTTTAGGAATAACAAATATCAACGGACTTAAAGGAACCATTGGAGGTTTAGTTTTATGTGCCTTGCTTATTTTGACCTGCGCTTTACTCGACGAAAATGTGTTTGGTGTAGGATACTACATCTTAAGTTATTTGCTGTGGGGATTTAGTTTTGGTTATCTATTTCATCAACGAAATAAATTAATAATTAGGCAATTGTAAATTTAACCAGCCCCATTAAACCAATCTTTAAAGCTACTCACCTTCTCTCTACTTACAATTAATTCGCGTTCAAATGGCTGCGACAAAACAACTTTCAATCTCGAATTTGAATGTATTAGTACATCACTAATCGAATTGATATTCACAATAAATGAACGGCTTATTCGGTAGAACTGCTCAGGATTTAATAAATCTTGTAGTTCTTCCATTTTATAATCAATAATATACTGATTGCCTTCCTTTAAGAGAATAAATACATCTCTGCCATCGGCATAAAAAATAGAAATATCCTCCGCTTTAAAAGATCTCAATTTATCACCAATCTTAACCATGAAGCGAGATTTGTAATTTTTTTGAATGGTGGCCAAAGCATTTGTTAAATCTTCAAAATCTCTCCTATTTGCAGGTTCTGATAAAGATTCTTTTAGATTCTCCAATTTTTTTAGGCTTGCATACAAATGATCGAAAGTAACCGGTTTAAGTAAATAATCGATGCTGTTCAGCTTAAAAGCATTTAAGGCATATTCGTTATAGGCTGTAGTGAAAATTATTGGCGTTTGCACCTGTACTCTATTAAAAATCTCAAAACTTAAACCATCTACTAAATGAATATCAAGAAATATCAAATCGACCTTATTGCTAGGATTCCCAAGCCAAATAGACGAATCTGTAACCGAATCAAATCGATCTACAACCTTAATCTTCGCATCATATTTAAACAATAAGCGCTCAAGTTTATCGGCCGCTAATACTTCGTCTTCAATAATTATTACATTCATTTTTTTAAAGAATAGGTTGTTGTTGTTGTTTTGAATTAACTAGTCTTCCAAACAAACTATTGGAATCTTAATCAGGCTAAATTCATCTTTTTTTGTCCATTCAACTTTCAGATTAGAATAAAAACCAATCGCCTTTTGCAAGGTTTCCATATACAATTTTAATTTTGGTACTGGCGTTAATCTTTCAGATGACAGATACTGAAATACAAGATAATTATCTTCTTCTATTATCTCAACATTTAAGGCCGTATTGCTATCAACCATTTGATGATATTCAATCATTTGTAAGGTTTGCAAGAGCGT
>JADGFH010000171.1 GCA_016743925.1 Labilibaculum sp. | reverse complement strand
ACTTAAAGGTCCTGATATAGTGATTACAGATGTTATGATGCCGATTATGGACGGACTTGAATTTTGTAACAAATTAAAACAAAATGTAAAAATAAGTCATATCCCAGTTGTAATGCTAACAGCAAAAAATGCGATAGAGCATGAAATAGAGGGCTTGAAACAAGGTGCTGATCAATATATTTCAAAACCATTTAAAATTAATCAACTAAAATTAATTATTCGCAATCTTATTTCCACAAGAAAACAATTACAATTAAAATTTACTGGATTAGGAATACCAGCTCCAAAAGAAATAAATGTAACATCAGCCGATGAGAAATTTTTTGCTGCCATGATTGACACAATCGAAAACCACCTGTCTGATCCGGAGTTCACGGTTGAAGAACTATCTAACAACCTAGGTCTAAGCTCTGTTCACTTATATCGGAAATTAAAATCTATTACTGGAATGACTCCTAATAAATTTATTAGATCATATCGATTAAAAAGTGCAACCCAACTACTTAAACAAAATAAACTTCGAATAAGTGAAGTAGGTTACATGGTTGGTTTTAGTGATCCAAAGTACTTTAGGAAATGTTTTAAAGGTGAATATGGAAAAAGTCCATCTGAGTACGCTAAGGATTATAGTTAAATGAATTACCTAAACAGTATAGACTAATATTGCTTATATAAATTGAGTAATATTTTATAAGGAATACTTATCTGTTCTACTTAATTCATTCTCTCTATTCATTTTTATTAACAAAATCGTTGAAGGCATTATAAGTATCTCCACTTTGCTGATCTTCTTCCTGCTCTTGCATTTGTATTTGCTGTGCTATCCAATTTCTTCCCATCTCTTGCAATTCAGAATGAGCATGCGCAAAGAACATTTTATAGGATTTACAAAAGCGAGGTATCCCATTAAACTTAGGATCTTTAACTCGATCTTTTGTACATCCACCAAAACAATGCTTAAGATATGAGCAACTTTTACATTTGCGAGGTAAATTAGCCTTGATACAACCAAACTGATGCTGCTTTTTGGAGTTCAGCATATTAAAAAGCTTCTTTTCCTTGATATTACCAAGTTTCCATTTAGGATCAACAAAAAAATCACAAGAATAAACATCACCATTGTGCTCAACAACTGTATATACACCACATTCTTTCTGAAGTGAACATTCTGGAGCAGGTATGCCTACATAAGTGTGGAAAATGGAGTCAAAGTGACGTACTGAGGTTGTTGGAATTCCATCTTTAAAATCATTGATCCAAAGATCCCAAAGCTTGCAAAGCACCTCCCCATATTTTTCTGGAGAAAGTGAAAAGGAGGCTGTCTGATTTGGATCTTCCTTATCCGTTTCCACAACAGGTATAAACTGCATAAAATCAAAGCCAATTGACTTGTGATAATTGTAAATTTCTACGATATAATCAGCCGAATGATCTGTCAAACAAGATAAAACATTAGTCGCGACACCTCTCCTTAATAGCATTTTAGCATTATTCGAGACGATCTCCCATGTTGGCTTACCAGTTTGATTCAAACGATAATGATCATGAATATACTGAGGTCCATCTAATGATATTCCGACCAACCAATTGTATTCTTTCAAAAAGTCAGCCCACTCTTCATTCAACAGTAAACCATTTGTTTGAAGTCCATTGCCTACATTTTTTCCATTACCATATTTTTGTTGCAGTTCAATTACCTTCTTAAAAAAATCTAAGCCCATCAAGGTAGGCTCACCACCCTGCCAACCAAATGACACATCTGTTCCCGATTGTTCCATCACTTGTTTTATGAGATTTTCAAGCGTCTCATAATCCATACGATGAATTTTTTGCTGATGATAAAGATCTGCCTTCTCTAAATAAAAACAGTAGGTACAGCCAAGATTGCAATCTGGACCTGATGGCTTTACCAAAACGGAATTTAGTTGTTTCTTCTTCATACTCTTTAGTCAACCTCCTCTACATTCATAATATCACTATTCTCTTGCAAAAATAGACATACTTACAACAATAAGAAATTATTATAGTAAGTATGTTTAAATAGTTACTTCAACCACACAGGCATTGTTTCAGGATTTTTTTTCCATCGTTTCACTCGATTATTGATCATGTGAAACTCCACATTTTTTTCAGTTGGTTGGTAGATATCCTTAGGTAAAAAAATTTTCAGGTTTACAATTACCCCCTTGTATTTAGGATCTGTAGCTAAATTTACATGCTCACCAAAATCCTTCACCTCATCGTACAACTCCTCTGAACCGTCATTATAACGAATATATCTCCATTGATCACGACGAACAGAATGTGATCCATAAGTCCAACTACTCGTAACTGGCTTCTTTCTCTTTACATTCGTATCAGTTAGTAATGGAAGAAGGCTTTCCCCATCTTGTTGTTCTTCACGATCCAAATCACATAGTTCAGTTAAAGTAGGATAAACATCCAATAAACTCACTGCATTTTTATTGATTTGTCCCTTAGGCGTTACTCCTGGAACGACCCAAAGCATTGGAGCTATAGTAGCTTCATTCCATATGTTATTTTTACGCCAATTTCTCTTCTCTCCAAAGCATTGTCCATGATCAGACCAAAGAACAATAATCGTATTTCTTCCATATTCACTATTATCCAAAGCATCTAACAAACGGCCCAATTGGGCATCCATAAATGTGATAGCAGCCAAATAGCCTTGTACCAATTCTTTGCGGTACGATGGACTAATTGTGTTCACAATTATTTCAGCTCCAGGATCAGTTATCCCTTCAGCCATGGCTTTTCCGTACATTGGTATATCCTCAAACTCATCTTCTAGGGCCTTTGGAATTTCGATTTTATCTAATGGATACATGTCAAAATACTCACGTGGTGCAGTGTAAGGAACGTGAGGTCTTAAAAAACCAACTCCCAGCATAAAAGGTTTCTCGTAATTCTTTTGTAATTTCTCAATGGCCCACTCCACATTCAACTCATCAGGCATTTTCCCCTCAGGCAGATATTCTCTATCAATTGGGCCTGCACATAATGAGAATCCTGGAAAATTAGTTCCATGCTTTTTGTTATAATTGGTTGTTCCCGATCCTCCCATTGGAAATGGATAAAAATCGGGTGCACCATAACGATTACCATCCTTTATCAATTTTTCGGTAAGAGCATAAGCTCTTGGCTTTCGCTCATCCCATAATTTTTGATTCTCAAAATCATCCTCAATAGCCCAACAAGCATGTCCTTCAATTTTACCACATCCCATGGTGCGATATCCATTTTGTCGAAAATAGGCAGGCAATAGATTCACATCCTTCCAAATTTCCTGATTTGGAGTTCCGCTCTTATTTGTATAACATCCTGTAGTTGTCGGACTCAGAGAAGAAAGCACTGATAATCTTGATGGCGTACAAACAGCTACTGCAGCATGAGCATTAGTAAAATAAACACCACGTTTCGCCAAACGATCTAAATTTGGTGTTTTCACATCCGGATGTCCCTTAGACATTCCTGTCCAATCGTTCAAATCATCCACCGAAATGAACAAAACGTTAGGCTTTTTCAGATCAGAACTATTCACTTTTTTAGCTTGTTCCCCGCATGATTGCGCTATTAAAACGCTTGCTACAATAAGCAAATATCTACTTATAGAATTCATCATTTATTTCTAAATTAAAGAGATCTTTCAAATTTACTGTTAATTCTAATTCATACAAACATCACTCTTAACTAGGATGCTGGCAATAATTTCTTCCAAGTCTCCAACTTCCATTCAACCGGCTTTTCCATTTTCAGAATCCATTGGTCAAAAGCCAACTTTAAACGCTTTACTAAATCTGGATTTTCTTTTGCTAAATTGTTCTCTTCTCCCGGATCTTGTTTGATATTATACAATTCGTAATAATCTCCAACGGGGTAATAATGCATCATGTAATCACCTTCAAGAACTGTTCCCGCTGGATCAGACATATATTCCTTATACTCAGTCTTTGGAAGCTGTGTCTGATTTTTACTCCCTTTTACATACTCTGAGTATTGATTCCAAAACTCAAGATTGATATCACTCCAATGATACGATTGAGTTCCTGCCCAAAACAATTGTCTTTTATTAGACTCTACTACTTCTCCCCTTAATGTACTCGACAAATCAATACCATCAAGATTGTTTGGGATTTGAATCCCAGCTTCTGCCAAAACTGTTGGTAACAAATCCATAGCCGATACATTTTCCTCAACAACTAAGCCCTGCTTATATTTTTTAGGATACCATGCAAACATTGGCACATGAATACCTCCTTGAAACATCAATCCTTTATTTCCCTTAAAATCACCATTTAATGGTAAAGGCGAATCAACTACGGCTCCGTTATCGCTTACAAAAAGAATGATTGTATTCTTATCTAAACTAAGCTGTTTAAGCTTATCAACAATTTTACCAACACCATCATCAACTGCTGCTAATGTCGCATAATAATTATCAACTTCTGGGTTTCCTGTATTGAAACGCTGATATTTTCTTGGAGCTCTTTCTTCCAGTGGAATATGTGGTGCGTTGTATGAAAGATAAATAAAAAATGGATTCTCTTTATTTTTTTCAATATAAGTCAAAGCCTCATCGGTAAATTCATCAGTAATATAGCCCTGTGATTTTACGTGATCGTAATCTCTAAAAAGACTGGTAGCATTATAATAATTACTACCATGATAATTGAATCCAAAGTAATAATCAAACCCTTTACATAATGGATGTTGATCTTTAACACATCCATATATTGCATCTCGGTGATAATCTCTCGTTTTCTCAACTAAAGAATCAACAGTCAATTCTCCCAAATGCCACTTTCCAATCATTGCTGTTTTATAACCATTCTCTTGAAATGTCTCCGATAAGAACGTTTCTTTTTCCTTGACTCCTGCTTCTGCATCGTAATTATTATAGATTCCAAAACGTTGCGTATATCTACCTGTCAAAAGGGCTGCCCTAGATGGTGCACAAGTGGTTGAACCTACAAAAGAATTGGTAAACTTAACACCTTCGTCAGCCAATTTTGCGGTATTTGGCATAGCAGTTTGAGCTGCTTTGTAAGCTGCTTCAACTGATGTTCTATATCTTTCAGTAACACTTGTATTGTTTAGCTGATTCTTATTGTAAGAATTCGGATCAAAATTAAGTTGCCCGTATCCCTGATCATCGGTTACAAGCATAATAACATTAGGTTGCTTGACATGATGAATTTTTGCTTCCTGCTTAACAACTCCTGTTGAACAGGCACCTAATACTAAAGGCCAAATTGCATGAATGGATTTAGATATATTCACTGATATTCAAAATTTAATTAAAACTATAGTTTCAAAACTTTAATTTCAAATATCAACTTTATTCAATTTAGAATGGTCTATTATCATTCGGCCTTCATCCAAAATTATACAAAAGTCTTATAGGCATACCATCTTCACGATTTAGGACAGAATGAAAACAAAATTATTCTCTATTATCATGTAATTACTTTTATGGAAATCTCGATTTATCTTAAATCAAATTTACACTTGAACATGCAATTTTTAAAAACCAATTTTATACATTCATTAAGCCCTTTAGGCTTCGCGGGAGCATAACCTTCCTGAGCTTATCTGTAAGCAAAAACAGAACAATCTAATATTATCCTTTTTCTATGTGGCATTATAAAAAAAGCATCTGCTGGATATCCACAGATACTTTTTATTGTGATTCAATTTAACTCTAAAGTTGACTTTTCATTCAAAGTTTGTTATTTCTAATGGATTATTCATATCTCTACTCAAACTATTAAGGTAATCGAAGAATGATTCTGAATTTTTGAATCCTTTCACTTCGTCCTTTAATGCTGCCGTTACTACATATTCAACAAAAGGCTTGTTTCCCTTTAATTTTATTAGATGATTAAGTGAATCCTTCTCAAAAGAATCGAAGTGTTGATTCGGAATAAGCACACCTAAACCAACTGTTACCTCCGGATATTTCTCATGATCGAGACGAGGAAATTCGGTACCCCATAAACCTAAATATCCCTTTTCAACATCGCTTTTAAATTTTGAGACATTCATTTTTCTGACACCTGTACAAAACTGAGGCAAGTCGCCATCAGAATAAATCTGTATTGTCATTTCTCTTTTATCTGCATACTGAATCATACGTAACAAGACTTTTGTATTCCCAGCGTCTGATTCAATATTTGGAGCTACCATATCAATGATACTTCGAATTGGCCCTTTTGCACGAACCACAGCATAACGACCTTGAGTGGCTTTTAAGATCTGACTTTCTTTACCATCCCAAATTCTTGGCGAACCTACTCCTATTGTATTTTTAACAAACAGAATATCACCTCCATATTCCTTACTCACAAGTGAATCAATTGAATACCAATTTGTAGTCTCTAGCTCCAAACGTTGGTGCATTTTCCCATAGATATCAATACTACTTCTATCATCGAAATACATACGATAAGCCATTATTGCTGATTCGGTAGCCGGTCCATGATGCATAATCGGTTTATACAAATCTCCTGATTCAGAGAAAATACTATCTTTTTTAATGAAAGATTTCTTCCCATTTTTCATTCCCATTTGTGCATACACACCACTTTCGAATGTATATTCACCAGCAATTTCAGCTCTCACTTTACAGATTTGCAATACTTTCTTTGATTGAGCTGCCATAGAAACTTGAAATACCAGCTCATCAACAATCCCATCCCCATTTAGATCATCAAGCTGCGACGGTATCACCTTGGAATTTTCACAAACCATCAACTTTGCCCCTTTATCAAGATGCATTTTTTTGTTTAAATCTGATAATTCTATTACTACAGAAGTTTGATTTCTACTCTTGTTCAGATCATTTACAAGTTCAATATTCTGTTTTGCTAAAATAGAGCTCTTGGGTAAACTATAATCATTGGTATTATTCTTACACTGAATAAAAAGCAGTGCAATTAAAAATGATAATAATTGTATGTTAATTTTCTTCATAAAATATTTTGGATTTATCCTTTAATAATATTTTTTGACAGTGATTATTGATTCGTAATCATATTTGGATTAATGAAGGAAAGTACTCAATGCAGTTCGTATAGAAGCTAAATTACTAACTGTTAGACTAACTTCCCGAGTCTACTCCCATTTAAGAAGTTGAGTGCTCAATTTATACTGAGTCTCACTCACTGAAAAGCTGAAACCTGAATTAGTGCTCCAACCAGCTGGAACTGAATTTTTCAAGTCAATATATTGAGCTATTTCAAAGCAGGCAAACTCCAAGTATAATTATGTGTTTTTGCATGATATTAAAGTTCTATAATTAGTTGGGAATTATCCTCCTGTTCTATTTCAAATGAAATAATCCCTTTATTAAAATGGAATTTCTGGTCTACACCATTTTTCTTTACAGATTTAGGTTTTGCCATAATTGCAAGCTGAATTTTTGCAAACCTCTCTGAACTTAAATGAAGAAGAATACTTTGTTGTTTATGCACAGCATGAACTGAAACTTCGTTCGTAGCAAGCAACAAATTGGAAGTTTTATCCTTCAATTCAGTAATATCACGACCAAACCATGATTTCACTCCTGAATCATCCCATTCAATTCCAGCCATTTCCCCATCGAAACTCAATCTGCTAGTTTTGCTCTCACCATTCCAGGACATTTCTTTAATCAGCTCTCCTTTTTTATTAAAAACCTGAAAACCTTCGCCTTTTTTCAATTTTGAAACGGTTCTATTTTCCAAATCATCTTCGAAAGCAAAGAAAAGAACTGAGCTAACTTTCTTAGCTTTCTGCTTTCTTGTTAAAACAGATCCTAACTGTACATAGCCTTTACCATCTTTTTTTCGGATATAATTGTCGTAGAACCAAGCTTCATCAACTGTACTTTTCCATTTGCTAACCGATAAATCTTTAACCTGAAGTAAAGGAGCTTTTCCCTTTTGAGGATCAACAATCCATTGGTTTTCCTTTTCCGATTTAAATGGATTCACATCACGATCTTTCTCGTAAACATAAGCATCTTTTTTCCCATTACGACTGGTATAAGCATGCAACAGCAACTCCAAATCAACCTCTTCTGTTGCTTCCATTACATCACGCATCAAAAACATTCCATTCCAGCCAATTACCTCACGATTCCATTTCTTCAATTCCTTAACTGGATACATGTTTGAAGGATCACAAATCAAATTGAAGTAATCAGAATCGGCTTGTTTACCCGTACTTAAAATCATATCAGTTTTACCCCAAATAGATTTATTATCAGGATACTCTCCAAATTCACTCCACACATCGCCATCTCCAACCTGACCTTTACCATTCACAAGTAAAACATTGTGCTCATGCGTATATTTCGGATTGGAGTAGCCCATATCTATAATATAAGGAACACCTGCACGGTGCAACATGAATTGTCCATCATCAGGCTGTGCATGACCTTGATAATGCTGTCCGGATTTGATGGTGAAGTAGCTCGCATCATTTTCCCATGAAGAGCGCCAAACATACATTCCTGCATCTTCGAAAAACCTGTAATTAGGCAATGTATTTAAGTCTACAGAAGCCAAATTACCATCTTTCCCGATGTAACGCCATACATCAAAATTCGAGTTTTGATTATCATCTTTCTCATTATTTTTTTCTGCTCGCCACAATTCAACTTCTTTCAATTTAAGATCAGAAGACAACCATTGAGCTACCGGATCTTGCAAATTTTTAGCCAATGCTGGAAAAGACGAATATGGATTACCCCAAAATTTTGGGTTTGCATCAGCATAACGAGCCAAACCTCCAAAATTATCATGTCCACCAGGTAATATTGAATACAAACAATAAGCTGAGGTATTTTTAAACCAGGCTAAATCTTCATAAGGCTTACCATAAGCTAAGTTCAAACCATTACGTCTCAACTCAAACCACTGCATATAGGTTTTTAATTGAAACATGAAATATGTAGCTCCCTCATCACTAAAGCCATCACTCATATTTGAGTTCATCTGGCTGGTCAATGTTTCGTATTTATGATCAAGGCATTCTGTCCATTCCTTCTTATAATTTTCAGGAATTTTATCAGTCCCATATAATACCGCACTTAATGCAGCATACACGTTGGTACCATGATTACAATTCATGATAGCAAAACTCTTGGTATGAAAACGATTATAATCCTTATAGAAATGATGAGCTATACGAATCAACTTTTGACTAACAAAAACTCTCTGCTTATCAGTCATATTCTGATATTGCCAATCATAACAAGCCGTTAAAGCAATAAGAGCTTGTGCAACTCCTAGGTCATTAGCTGGACCTTTTCCTTTACCAGTTATCCATTCATCCCATTCTTTCCAGTTCATAATAGTCCAGAAATGCTTTTCAAAAGTTTTCTGATAAGCTTGAGAAGGATCTAAAAGCTGAACCAGTGCAACAGCGGCCAACTTTTCAGGGAAAGCAAAAACCAATTTTGACTTAGGTTTAAAAATCGGATCTTTCCTTTCTAAGCTTTCGCAGATATTCAATAAGCTTTTCCACTCCGCTTTATGAGTGGCATGACGTAAGGATGCTAATTGTGATAATTCATTAGACTTAAAAAATAAGCGGGGATGCTTCATTTTTTTTGTTAAGACATCAGCATTAGCGCTTATAATTGTACCACTAAAAAGAATGAGCAAAAGCACAATCAAAACGACATCTCCAATTCTTTTCTGTATATTATTTCTAATCATGATCTTATTATTTCCAGTTTGGTCCAACATCCTTTTTATTCAGCATTG
>JADGFH010000170.1 GCA_016743925.1 Labilibaculum sp. | reverse complement strand
TAAATGATCTACTCAAATGGAAAATTAATGATCTTAGTACAGGTGAAAAGTAACGAATTTCTCAATCATTTATAATCGTTAAGTGACCAGTTATTAATACTTAACACATATTTCGCTCAAAGTATATTCACTACACGCTCTTATCAAAGATTGTAATAGCCAGAATTGAAAGAGTAAGGAGAGTTATCCCCATTTTCGAATACTCCACTCAACAGTCCACAAAAAAAGTAATAGCGCAAATAAATACCAGCTATTCCAAATAGGTACCGTTGCTTTTTTTGATTCTACGGATGAATTTAGAGCAGAATTGTTCAACAATGCTTCTAATTCATCAGTTGTTTTAATGTTTTTTCCACCCGTCATCATCATCAGTTTTTTGAGAATTTTAAAATCTGGATTGGGCTGAGCAAATTCATTATTGGTTGGAATTACATTTACATGAACAGAACATGAAAACTCTTTTTTTGTTTCTGGATGAATCGCCTTTACTATAAATGAGGCTTTATTGAAGGCATAGTTTTGCGGAATTTGCCAATAGGCTTTATATTCTCCATTGCCTACGTTATGCAGTTGAATTGTGCCCCATTTTTCTTCAGTGAGTTGGGCTTGTACTTTGTATATGGTTTCTTTATCGTGTAATTGAGCCCTAATTTCTATTGGGGTATTGGTAAAATAACTGATGCGATTTGTTGATGCCAGAAGGGTTTTACTTTTGGTACGCAAGCTATTCTCTGCCAGCCATAGAACAGTGTTTGCCCAAAATTTACGGTAATATTTATTTCCACGCCTATTAGGTCCCCATTTATCCTGGTATCCTTCACCCCATCCACCTGCAGCATCTGAGGTAAAGGCCATCGATCGACCTTTTCCATAGGACTGAACACAAATAAGGGGCATGTTTTTATTGTCTTTCCAATAGGCTAGAATTCTTGCTCCTGGTTTGGCACGTTGAACAAAGTTAGTACCATGAAAGGGGGGATGACTTTTTAATATATCTTTGTTTTTCTCAGTTGAGTATCCTAATTGCCAAATGGGATGGTTAAGATTCTCGGGTGGAATGGTAGGATGGATATATCCATTAGTGTAACCTCGCTGAAAACCACTCATATCAACGGGAATCATCTTTTCTAATACTGTTTTATCCCATCCGCCAGAACCAAAGCTAGTATTGCCACCAATCATACAAAAACCACCGCCATTTTTTTCTATAAGTTCTCTAGTCCATTTCAATTGAGCATCACTAAAAATAGTTCTATTGATATCGCTACAAATAATCACATCATAGGTAAAGAGTTCTTCCTTGGTTTTGGGATAGCCCTTTTTGTGGGTTCTGGCATGATAAATTTTACCCCCGACAGCTAATTGACGATCTACCACATAGGGATCCACATCAATTTTACCTGTTTCGTCACAGGCTTGTTCTATATAGCGATATGCCGGCCAACCACCACCTCCTGGCTTTGGATAATTGGCATTGGTACCTTCCATGTATAACACGCGAATACGTGGATCAGATACGTTTACATGAAAACTGCATTTGTTATCAATAATAGAAATTTCATCTTTAAACGGTTTTAAACGCAGTTCGTAATTGGCACTTTTAACCCCTGTTTTTAATTTTAGTGCTACATGTTTATTGCCATCACAAGCCACACTCTTGGCTTCATCAATAAGTTTTTTGTTTTGCCATAGTTGAACACTGAACGCTTCGCCTTTTACGCCGTTAAAATTTAATATGGCATTAACGTTTAATTTTTCGTTGGGGCTCGCATTAACCGCTACATCAACATTATCGATACTGGCATTTCGTAAGGATGTTTTTTTACCATAACCCATAACAGAAATGGCTGTACCCTTGCTTCTAGCCGCCGCTATTGCTGCTCCCAGCCTGTTTTTATCCTGGGTTTGTCCATCGCTACAAACAATAAGATTGCTTACCTGTTTGTTGTTGGCTTGTTGCAGTAAATCTTCAATAGATTTCATCAAACATGTAGAAGTTCCGCTTGCCTGTTTTTTGTTCCATGTGTCTAGCGAATCAAGCGATAAACATAAGGAATCGAATAGAACCCATTCAACTGGGGTTTTAAATTTTTCATCCATTAATGGCAAAACGTCGCTCATCATCTGTTCCCATCGAGTAGCATTGCTACCAATATTCATGCTGGTGGAGTGATCGAGCAATACCAAGTTTTTATTGGGGATTGCCTTTTGATTGGTGTCCAACTCTCTAACAGGATTAAGCATGATGATAACCAAAATGGCTACGATGAATAAACGAAGCAATATGATGAGGGCGCATTTGGTTTTACTCATCCAATGCGCTCGCCAAACAATTAATACGATTAGTAGCGCACTTAGGATTGCAATTCCTGTGATTACACTTTGTGCTATATGTGGATTAAAATTCATGATGTTTTTTACCTTAACTCTTTGTTATGTTTTTCTATTTTGTAAATAACACTAATAGCTAACAGCCTGGTTGCTAATCATCCAAATCTATATCGTCCGATAGGGCTTTAAAGTATTTTTCTACTAGGTTGGCATATTTATCGGGTACTTTTATATCTTTACCCGATGGAATTTCGTTAGCCAATAATTTATTAATAAGTGAATTTAATAGTACATCTAATTTTTGCAATTCTCCAGACCGGGCACCTGATTTACTTACCTTTAATGTATGGGCAAAGCTTTTAAGTTGTTCTTGTTTTGCTATCCCCAAATCCTTAATTAGGTCGGCAAGCAAAATAGAATTTTTTGCTTCCTCTTGATTATTAGCTTGAAGTTTCTGCACTTTGGTATGAATGCTATTTAAACGATCCAATTTACTCATAGCCAAATTTAAATGTTCCCGTTCTAGCTCTTTTTCAAGGGCTCTGAATTGGTGAGCCATACTTTCTAATGTAATGGCATTGTTTTGATCCTTCTGTAATTGTTCAGCCAATTGTTCCAACTGATGTTGTGCATTCAGTTGTTTTAATCGTTGACTAAGGTCGTCAGGAACATCACTATGGTTCATATTATTGAGCCAATCGGAAATAGTGGATGCATTGCGTGATGCCTTAATTAGACCCGATTTTTTTCCAGCCAATGCACTTGCTTGTTTACTTGGTTGCGTTCCCGGTTTTGAACCAGATTGAGTTCCTGCTTTTTCACCAGGCTTTTGGCCAGATTTATTCCCAGGTTTGCTACCTTTCTTTTCTCCAGACTTCTTTGATTTTTTCTTTCCTTTCTGAGCGGCTTTCTTTTTATTCTTTGATTTTTTATTTGAATCTTTCCGTCCAATGATCTCTTTCTTTTTAGCTTGTTTTTCGAGTAATTGTGCGGTTTGACGTGCCAATTCTTTGGCTTTTTGCAATGTTTCTTGTGGATTGGAGGGCGCACTTCCTCGCAACATATTAGCGAACTCAACAAGCTGATCAATCGTCAGCTTAATCGTTTCGTTTGCATCCTTACGATTACTCAACAACCGGTTGTTTTTGTCCATTAATTCGCAAATTTCAGCCATTCGTTGTACATTTAATTCTGTACCATCAGGGTGTATCTCAAGCCTAGCCTGTAATTCATGTGCATCAATGCCTGTTAAGCGTTGTGCTTCGATGGCTTTGAAGCCTATTGCTGCATTACCAGTCTTAAACTGATTGCTGTATAATTGTTGCACTTCTTTTTCCTGAGTAATCAGCTTATCTACGTCCAGTCCTAATTCGGTAAGGGAACTGCACGAGTTTTTACAGCATGAGCCTGATTTCTTTTTACTTAGATTAATACTCATGTCGTTACGCAACTTCATCATATGTGCTAGAGCTTGGTCGCCGTGGTTAAATGCCATTGAGCAATTGCTTTCTGCAAGCGCAGCTAGCATATCTTGTTGTTCATCCTCTGCGCTTTTTAGTGCATCACTGCCCAACTTGTTGTATAAAGCATGTACTTGCTTCTTGGTTTCGGCACCATGTTTTTTCCACTTAGCCATTTCTGGTGGTGTTATACCTTGTTCTGCACCTTTAAACAGACCGGAATTTATCTGTCGCTGTATCTGTATAAGCTCTTCTAACTTTAATAACGAGGGCATTTTACTTTGTCCTGCTATCTTGCTTTCATTTGGTTGTTTTAATTTATAGGTTATTCTGTAAGGTCGAATATCTATACCTCGCAAAATACTGACAGCGCGTTTTGTACGTCCGGGTTTTTTATCTATTGCCCAAGCATAAACACGTATATTACTGCTGATAGTAACCGGATATTTTTCGAGACAAAGCTTTGCGATGTTTTTTTGTTGTAATACAATGCTGTCTTTAATATGAAAACGAGCCAACTCAACCTCTTGTTGGTCAATTCTCGCCGTAAGACCAACTTCCTTTAAGCCAAAATCGTCGTTGGCAAAAAGTTTAAATGGCACTTCGGTACTTGCGGTTACTTCCAAATCTTTAGCTGGATCAACTATTTTGATAGTGGGCAATTTGTCGTCATTTACAATCAGTTGGAAAGCATGTTTCTTTAGCTCGCGTTTTTTCTTATCGCGGCCATGAATTGTGTACTTGCCTTTACAGGTATCCATTACCGAAAAACTAGCTGTTAATTTGTAACCGCTAACGTGCATTCTAAATTTTTGTCCATCAGGTAACTCAAGAAAACCCTCTTGCATATGTTGGTTAATGATTACCGTTAATGCAATACTATCGCCCTCAGTGGCCAATATCGCACCGCCTGATTGGTTGGATGGCTTTTTTTGCATGTAATCAGGATGGTGTAATCTTGCAATTATAGAATCGATTTCCGGGGGAATATCCATGTCTAAATTATGGATGTTGGTTCTAGCATCGCCAGCCGATGCATATAACTGAAAACTTTGCGTACATTTTTTAAATTCAGTTTTGTACCTACGCCGGCTTTGACGAGTTATTGTATGTATTTTCCAATTTCCCTCCTTTTCTCGCTTTAGTAATTTGATGTCTTTTGCATTTCGCCCTTTTACTTTCAACGTCACTGTCACGTTCGCATTGGTATAAAATCCAGATGGAGATTCAATATCAATATGTGTATAGCATAGTTGCGAAGTCGGATTAATGAAACGCCAGAATGCTACACGATGGGGACTGTTAATGAGTAGAAAAAAGGAAAAAATGATTAGTAAGGTCACTACAGTTTTCGATAAACGTGGTTCTAGTGCTCCTTTATGTTTTGTATGATTTAATATCAGTTCGTTGGCCTGTATTAATACTTTTTGCCTAAGTATTCCTTCATTTTTACTTGGATCTAATTCTATTTCATAAGCAGTGCTGATGAGTTGTTGCTTATCGTAACATTCCTTTTCAAGTTGTGATAATGCATCTTGGGTACTGTATCGTTTTGTTGGTAACCACCATAACCATACTGTTACTGCCGAGGCATAAGCTATATAAACGAAAGGAAAAACCCAACGAAAAATTAGGCTAAGCGAGCTGATATACTCTACACAATAAAATGCGGTATAGATGCAAATGAAACCAATGATCAGGCTGGCTAAAAACCGTCGAAGTATATTTCTTCGAAATAATTTACGATGCCTGTCTACCTGTTGTTGTATGGAGTTAAGTGTCATTTTTTTAGAGCATATGAAATGGTTAATTCAATCAGTAGTAAACCAGCCAGTATAAAGGCTAAAATAGGAGTCCATTCTTTGGGGCGTTCTTCTCCCAATACTTTGGGTCGGGTAATTTCATGTTGGCTGAGTATAGCTTCCTGTGATGGGTTAATGCCCAATGTTTCATAAAATTCATCCACACTTACGGTGCTTATATCTTGCTCTTGAAGGTCCGGATTTACTACCAGACTATCATTGTAGATACCCGGTTGAGGATGCATCAAAAGTTGGCAGTGCGTATGTTCTGGTTTTCCAACCGCTATTATTCCGTCGGTGAGGTAATAATTCAGTTCCTGTATTAAGGGCAAGAATAAACGCCCAATTGACCAATCTGTCCAATCGCGGTTAACCGGATTACTTACTACTATAATACGACCTTTACCCAAATCCATCTCCATAATGGCTGGCGTACCATCGCTGTAACTCGCAATAATATGATGAGATTGATAACCTTCGAATAAAAAGTTTTGATGAAAAACAATGGAGTTTAATCCACCACCAGAACGCTTTTTAAACACGCTTAAAGCAGGGTGTTGAAGATTCCATTGATCTATTGCCATAGATATTGGATGAGGATTGGCACTTATTTTAGCTGGAAATAATTTCGCGTTATATAATGTGTTGATGTCATTGACTTTGGTATTGCTACCAAGAAAATAAATTAAGCTACCCCCGTTTTGCACAAAGTGTTTAACACGATTCTGTTCCGAGTTCGTCATTTTTCCTCCATCGCAGAAGGCCAGTAAACGGCCTAAATTGCTTGGGATGGTTTTGTGCGTATTCACGAGCAAACTTTGTCGATCTTCATCTTGTACGGTGAGGGCTTTTTGAATAAAATAGGTTGAACTGTTAAAACGAGAAGTTCCATTTTTACCATTAACTAGGTTCACAATTTGTGGGCTACGCACGTAATCGCGACAGAAATAATGATTGTCGAAAGGATAGGCATCTTTTCCTTTCCACACTAATTCAGCATTAAACCAACCTTCTTTTTCTGCTTTCCACGAAATGTTATTTTGCTTTTGTATAGTGTTTTGTTTTTGTTGATTAACCAGCCATTGCACTTGCCCATGTGGAATGGTGTCTGACTGGTTCCATTTAAGTTGTAATTGGCTGTTTTTACCCTTTACCAAAGAGGGCATAACAACTGTTTTAATACCCAAGTTATTTAAGGCGGCTGGTAATACCCTCTCTATCTTAAGTTCAATAGATGGAGGCCATTCAAATTGCCCCAATTCTAATAGTCCACTTTTTTGACAATCGGTTACAAGTAAGGCGCTGAGGTGTTTTTTACCAGTGCGAATCAATCTATTTTGTGCCCATTCTAAGGTAGCTTTGTAATTCGTGCCGCATCCTGTGGTTTCCGAAATGCTATCTAATCCGGCTATTTCTTTTGCTTGATCGGCAAAGACAGACCAAATTATTTCTCCTTTGTACTCATTATCCTTGATGTGATCTTTAATTTTTGTTTTTGCATTATCCAACATAGTTTCGGAACTGTACTTTCCACTCATACTGCCTGAAATATCCAACATAATTAGCATAGCTTGCTGATTGGGATTGTATTCAGAATTGCTGTAATCGTAAGGTCGTGCAAATAGCAGAACAATTATTATAATAATCAGTAGTCGAAGTAAAAGCAAAAAACGCTCTCTCCAGTTTTTTCGTCTGCGCTGAAGTTGCATTGCCTGTTCTATAAATCTTAGGGAGCCCAGCCAAATTTGCTGTGCCTTGTTTGATTTAATAAGGTGTATAACCAGAGGGATGGCAATGGCAACAAATCCGGCTAAAAATAAGGTTTGAATAAATTGCATTAGCTGGTATGAATTCGTTTTAAAAGATATTCCACTAAAATTTCTTGTAAAGGTTGATTGGTAGTTGCCTGCACCCAGTCGATTCCGAGCTGATCGAATTGCTCCTTTAGTCGCTGTTGCCAACGGTTAACAACAAGTGAATAGGCTGTTTGCAATTGACTGGCATCTACTTTTTGCTTTCCGCCTTCTTCTAAACCTTTAAATTCGAATACACCTTTTGAAGTTGGTAATTCTAATTCGAATGGGTCAAGGATTTGAAAAACGATAACTTGATGACCAGCTTCTTTAAATATGTGCAGTTGTTCCATTATCTTCTCTTCATTATCCAACAGATCTGAAAACAGCACAATGATTCCTTTTCTATTGAATAGTTCGGGTAGGCGATTAAGCAAAGTACTCAACTCAAACTCATCCTTAACGGAGCTTTGCCCTAGTAATGAAATAATATGTTGAAGATGCCCAGGTTTAACCATTGGTGGTAAGCATTCTCCCCATTCTTCCTCTAATAGATAAAGGCCAGTTGCATCTCTGTTTCGCAACGATAGATAAGCAATTGAAGCTGCTGCACGTGCAGCGTAAGCCCATTTAGTGCCTGCACCATTTTGTGCGAGCATCGATTTGCTTTGGTCCATGACCAAATAGAGGTGCAGGTTGGTATCCGATTCGTATTGTTTTACATACAATCGATCCGTTTTAGCCCACAGGTTCCAGTTTACATGTCTAAGTTCATCGCCAGCAATATAGTTTCTATGTGAATCAAACTCATTGCTAAAGCCGATAAACTTACTTTTATGACCGCCAATTAAAGCACCTTCAACAACTCCTTGGGCAACCAGCTCCAGATCATCCATTGCCATAAACAATTCAGGATCTTGGATTAGCGGTTGCGCTTCCTTTTGTGGATTTTGCATATGGGTTATTTGATGTCGTTCAGGATATGACTGATTATTTGATCGGCATCAACCTTATCTGCTTTGCTTCTAAAGTTTAATATCAAGCGATGACGTAATACGGCTTGTGCTACTTCTCGTATATCGGTTTTACTAACATGGTAGCGGCCATTAAGTAAGGCTTTGGCTTTTGCTCCCAATATAAGATATTGAGATGCCCTTGGACTTGCTCCGTGAGCCACATATTTTTGCACCATCTCGATAGATGAACTGCTGCCATTTTCAACTCGGGTAGAGGCCACTAATTGCACAGCATAACGAATTAGTTCATCAGAAACTGGCACACTTCTTACCACAGATTGAAGCTTAGCGATTTCTTCTTTTCCAATAATTTCATTTACAAATGCTTGTGTTTTGCCTGTTGTACCTCTAACAATAGACATTTCATCTTCTTGGCTTGGGTATTTAACTTTTAAGCAAAACATAAAACGGTCTAGCTGAGCTTCGGGTAATACATAGGTACCTTCCATCTCAATAGGATTTTGTGTGGCCAATACCATAAAAGGTTCATCCAGCGGATAAGTGTGTCGTCCAATGGATACATTATGCTCTTGCATGGCTTGTAAAAGGGCTGCCTGTGTTTTTGGAGGAGTTCGGTTAATCTCATCAGCCAGTACTAAATTTGAGAAGATAGGGCCTTGAAGAAATTGTCGTTTTCGTTTTCCTGTTTCAGAGTCTTCTTCAATAACATCCGTACCTGTTATATCCGAAGGCATTAGATCTGGTGTAAACTGAATACGGCAAAAATCAAGACTTAACATTTGTGCAAGTGTATTTGCCATTAATGTTTTACCAAGTCCTGGTAGTCCTAATAATAGTACATGCCCTTTACACAACATACTAATCATCATAAACTCTAAGGTTTCTTCTTGTCCGTAAACAACCTTGGTAGCTTCTTGTAATAATCGTTTGTGGGCATCTTTTAATTTTTGCACCAAATCCAGTTCATCGAGCCTATTATCAATCTGTTGAGAAGTTTCAATCATTAGGTTTGTATTGAAAATTTATAATTAATGTGTTTATCGTAGCTTTAATATTACTTGCTGTCCACCTTTCAAGTCCGCATCATCAGGTGTAATTGTGCCAATGCCATCACCATTTCCGTCCATCAATATGGTTTCTAATTGTATCAAGTGTTTTTCCGTATACCAATTTTTTATTTGCTGTTTGGCCTCTTCTTGAATGCTGGCTAGATTTACCTGTTTGTTTTGATCGCTATGGATAGTGAACGTTTTTAGGATATTAACCAGAAGATCACTCATAACTGGTTCATTATCTTTATCCTCCAGTTCAGCTGCAGCCATAATAACATGGCCTGTTCCTTTCATTAGAGTTATAATACTGCGGCCTGCTTCTGCCGACCAAATAATACCTATTGAACCTGGTGTTGCCTTAAGACGTTTTCCT
>JADGFH010000946.1 GCA_016743925.1 Labilibaculum sp. | reverse complement strand
TTTTATCTGTCAATGTCATGATGGCAATGCATCAGACAATATTGTTTTTAAAGATCGGGTTGCCAATTTTGTTGAGCAAATTAAAAAGGGTAGTCAACCAACATGTGTTGTGATGGATTCCAAAGGTTACACTGAGAAAAATACGGAATACTTAAAACAGATTCCTTTTATTACCCGTGTGCCGGGTACGTTTGGGTTAGAAGGAGCCATCACGGACCAAGCACTTTGTCTTAGTGATGGTTGGTGCAGAATAAATGATGATTATCGTTACCAATCCTTTTCTTTCAACTATTTGGATTTTGATCAAAGATGGGTTGTTGTTTGGTCAAAAGGTGCATTTAATCGTGCTGTATCAAGCCTTGAAAGAAAAAGAGACCGGGAAAAAGAAAGTATCGATAAAAAATTGAAGTCTCTTCAAAAACAAGGATTTGAGAGCAAAGAGGACGCCTTAAACGCATTCCAAAAAATTGAAGATAAATGGAAATTTCATAAGGTTGAGGAAATCCGATATGAGAATAAAATAAAATATGCAACGCCAGGCAAACCAACTTCAAAGACACAGATTAAGCAAATTGATGTTCATATCAAAGTCGATTTTAAGGAAAATAAAGAATATATTCTTGAACAACAGCAAAAAGGCGCGTGCTTTGTTCTTGCTACGAATGTTGATCCTGAAAAAGTCAATGATGAAGACATCTTCTTCAATTATAAAAAACAGGCTGGTGTTGAGCAAGGTTTTCGTTTTCTGAAAGATCCTCTTTTTTTTACGTCCTCATTATTTATTACAAAACCCTCCAGGATAGCGGGCTTGTTAATGGTTATGACATTGTCTTTAATGGTTTATAATATTGCCCAAAGACGGATGCGTAATGAATTGGAAAGGCGAGAAGAAACCATTCCTAACCAAATTGGTAAGCCTATCAAAAATCCAACTTTGCGATGGGTTTTTCAAATATTTGAGGGAATCAATTTTGTTAAAATGGAAATTGATAACGAATTTAAATCCATCATTAACGGCTTGAATTCGTTACATAAAAAAATCATCAGACTTTTTGGGGAAACAACATGCCGCATATATCAAATTTCTCCAACATAGGTCTGCTCAATGTCGGATGCAACTTGTACTAAAACCGTTTTAAACGGATGATTTCGAACTGCATTTCTCCCGCTTTTTCTTTTGCCTGCACTTTCATTATTGCCGGGGCACAAGCCTGCCCATGAAACGAATGCGGACATGGATTTGAACTCAACCAACGTAATCCCAACTTCTCCTATAATGGATTGTGCAGATTTCTTATCAATACCTGGAATTTCATCTAACCGTTCCAATAAATCTTTATGCTCAAGAGTCAGAGATTCAAGTCTATCATTGATTCGGTCAATCTGTTTTTTAAACAGGTTGATGGACTCCATCATCCCTATCAGTTGAAATCGATGGTGATCTTTGAAATACCCATGAAGACTCTGATACAACACCGTTGCCTTTTTCTTAAGACGCCCTTTGCTTAATTTTTTAACTTTTTCTAAGGTCAGTTCACTATCGGTACATAATAGATCAATGAGATTAGTGCCAGTCAAACCAAACAGATCTGAAGCTACGGAATCAATTTTAATATTTGCGGTAATAAATAATTTGTGGACACGCCTTTTATAATCTGCAAGTGACTCGGTATAGGTTTTTCTCAACCGACTTAATTCACGCCACTCCCGAACATTTTCAGGAGGAATAAAACTACCTTTTACCAAGCCGTGTCGAAGAAGTCCGGCAAGCCACTTACTATCGCTTATATCGGTTTTTCGCCCAGGAACATTTTTAATATGCCTTGCGTTAACAAGAACAACCACCATGGTTTCTTCAATGGTATTATAGACGGGATGCCAGTAAACTCCGGTACTTTCCATTGCCACAACTGGACAATTATTTTCCAATAGCCACTCTTTCATTTTTTTCAGATCTTGAGTGAATGTTGAAAATTCTCTGATTTCGTGTTGTTCCGCTCCGGCCTCATCTACCGTGATTAAGCAGGCTGAAATTTTGTCTTTATGAACGTCTAACCCACAACAAACTGGGTGAACAATCTGGATTAATGTGCTATTTGAATGCTTGGTCATGGCTATCCTCTATCTTTATATTTGTGGTGAATAAAAAAAATATGATAGCTATGATCATTTCCTCAAATTTGCAAGTGTTTCATGCTTTGTTGTGTCCACTAGGACATGTGGGTTATTGAAAGATTCCGCGAGTTCAAGTATGCTCAATTTACGTTTG
>JADGFH010000945.1 GCA_016743925.1 Labilibaculum sp. | reverse complement strand
ATTGGCAGCAATGAGTATTTAAGTTATGGTGAGTCAAGAATGCATGATCGGGTTCCGAGATTAAATTATATGATGGCCATTTCTCCACACCATTATGTAACATTCCTCTTTAAATATCATACCGTACGGAATGCCGAAGAAGTCTGGTATCAAATGGCAAAAGCCATCGAACATCAGATTTTTTCATCGGTAAAACTGGAGTTGAATGATGAACTGCAGGCTGAAAAGGATAATGCAAACAAGGGATAGTCATTTTTATTATGTTTGGATTAATTAGAACAGAAAAAAATTCGAAAGGACCGAATATCAAGCGATTGCAATAGTTAAACTTTGACCTGGTTGATTCCAGGTTATCGTTATCTTTGCCTTATAGTAATAGCACTTTTGTTGATAGAAATCATCAAGTGAAGCAATCGTTTAATATTTACGATTTTGATTTATATGAATAGGAATTTAGCAGACAGTCCAATTAGCACGCTACTTACACTAGCAAAAAAGTCAAGTTTTTGGAATTAGGACGCTTAGTGTTTTTTAACTCATTGATTTATATAATGTTATTATAGCGCTCCGTTATTATCGACAATAACTGCAATTAATAACGCTTTCAGAAATGTGAAAAAGTCTGTAATCTTATGAATAAATTAGATAATTATTTTTTGAAGCGCACTTTCGCGAATTTTCATGGCGTTTACTGCGTTCAATAAACAGTTATGTTTTTGTAGGAATCGAGTGAGATATGCTTAGCGAGATCTTTGGAGAAGAATTTGTCGTTCTTATACTGCTAGCGCTTGGAGTATACTGGATTAAGTACAATTTGATCGATACTCCAAAAATGGAAAGAGAGAAGGAAGAAAGAAACGCTCAAGCAGAAAACGATAGGAAAAAGAAAGAGCGAGAACCTATAGATTCAGATCTAGAGTTGATCACACATGCAAAGAATCTTCTTCCAGATTTTAATAGTTCAATGGAATTGCTTTCTACAAAATTTGATGGCGCACAGATTGCAGAATCATTCGGCCTGTACAACACGCATATGCAGTTGATTGATCAAGTCAGGTTATATGAAGATGAAAAAATATCCCTACCAAATTTACAGTCTGAAAAATATAACGAAGATGAAGTATATCTTTTGCAAAGAATTATCCAAAAGTCATCACCGAACCTGTACGGTGATCAAGATCTTGATGAATCGAATTATCACCTGTTCTTAGATGAAATAGGTGTTTATGGTATCGATTCGTACGCTCAGGAACCAACGGTTTATCATTTAAGGAAGGTCGTTGGGTTGCACTTGGTCACTACAATAGAGGAGATAACCGATGAAAGAAGGTGTTACGCCTGCAAGCTCACTGAGCAAGGCGAAATTCTAGCTAAGATGTGTGATTTATTTAAATCGCCATTTGGTGCTTTTAGAGAGCCTTTGAAAAAAGAAGTTGTAAGTGAGTTGTGTAGTTTCGTTTATTCAGCACTGTACCCGAAGCGTGAAACATAATAAATTTGCTGGTTACAAAGGCATTAGAGCTATACATATATCAAGGAGAAAAATATGATATTTGAGTGGGATGAAGATAAGCGAGAGAGAACCTTAAGAGAACGGGGTATAGACTTTGTTGATTCAGCAAGAATATGGAAAGATCCATTAAGGCAAGAACGCGTAGACCGTAGGCATAATTACGGGGAAGCGAGAGTTCAGACTATTGGAAGATCCCAATTAGGTATTTTATTTGTGGTATATACCGAGCGTGGATATGAGGATGGAGAAGAGATAGTACGCATCATATCTACAAGAAAAGCCAACAAACAAGAACGCAGAGATTATGAAAGCATGAGATTCAGTACGAGGGTTGTGATATGAACAAGATTAAACGCTATACATCAAACGAAATTGATAAAATGAAAAGCAAGTCAGATCAGAAAAAGTTTGACGACACAACAGAAAAAGATATTTTGGAACAAAGTTTGGCTGATCCAGATACTCCGATTTTAACTCAAAAAGAGTTGCGTGAAATGAAACTGGCAAAGGATAGAAAAAATGAAAAATAAAAAAACTAAAGTTACCGAAGAACAGTTAAAGAATATGAAGGGGCGTACTAATTGGGCAAAATTGGTTGCTGAAGAGAAAACTCTAACAAAAAAATCCAGCCGACGCAAAAAACGCGAGGCTGATTTTTGCGTTAACACTCTTGGATGGTGAGTCATGCATCTTCATAAATACGTAACGATTGACACATTGAAAAAAATCATTGAAGGGAATATCAGGTTTACTCAGC
>JADGFH010000169.1 GCA_016743925.1 Labilibaculum sp. | reverse complement strand
GTTTCGATTGTAATTGTAGCTACAATTGATACAGAGTCAACATCCCAGTTTTTTATGTCGATATCGCCATATTTATTAATAATACTAAATTCAGTACCCTGTGATGCAGTAAAGGATTCTTTGATTTGTTTCTCGTATTCGTCTATTGCAAAGGCATTAGCCGTAAAACCAAGAATCAGAACCAGTAAGAAAGCAGAAAATTTAGATTTAAATGTTTTCATGGTTTATTATTTTATATGTATTTTTTTTTCGGTTATCATACTTTATTTAAACTGATGTATTCAGCGCAGTTCTATTGTCTTTTTTTATCTGATACAATTGTTCAATTATTCGATTTAAAACATTGGTTTTAACTTGATAATATTCAATCATAGCTTGAATAACTCTTTCGTCATCAGGATATAGCTCAAGTTCTTTTTTTAACTGTGCGTAACGTTCATCCATGTCTTTTAGCTCTTCGCTAAGAATACTTTGGTGTTGTTCCTTATCAAAACTCCCCAATTGTTGTAGCATTCCCAATTGGCTGTTAATATTCGACGTGTAAAACAATTCAACTTCTCTGTATTCAGGAGAAATTTGACCCAGACCAAGATGTTTGTCTTCCATATTTCTAATTTGGTATCCAATCAAACCAGAAAAGAATACAAAAGTAATGATTACTGCCACTTTTAAAAAAGTTGGTACCCTTTCGAAGAGACTTCTTTTTCTCGGAGTATTCATTTTATCAAGGAAGTTTTCAAAATGATCTCCTTGAGGTTCCTCATCAAACTCCTCCTTGTGATCTCTAAAAATGTGTTCTAATTCTTTCATACTTACAAATTTGTAGTATGTAACCTTCTTTGTTGTAATTATCTATTTTGGCGTATTTTATATTAATACAATTAATTAACCAAGTCGATAACAATAAGAGAATGGTTCATAGCAATTTTTGGTTTTCTTTTTTTGAAACAATCTGAATCAATTTTTTCTTGGCTCTAAGAAATTGCGATCGCGAAGTAGAGGGGCTGATGTTTAAAATGCCTCCAATTTCTTCATGATCATATCCTTCAAGAAGATAAAGATTCAAAATAATTCGATAGCCTGTTGGTAGCAGGTTTATTCCGTTTTTTAATATTTTTATTTGTTCTTCGGAGTATTCAAAATGCTCAGATACTTCCTCAACCGGAAGTTTATGAATTTCATTTTCTAGAGGAAATAACTCCAGTTTTTTCTTTTTTAAACTATCCAAAGAACGATTTACAGTAATTTTTTTTAACCAAGCTCCAAAGCTAACTTCACCATTGTATTTGTTAATATTATTAAATGCAGATAAAAAAGCTTCCTGCATTATATCTTCAGCTTCCGTAGGATCTTTTACAATCCGTAAAGAAGAGTTGTACATTGCTTTGTAGTACAACTGGTAGATTTTGAATTGGGCTTTGGCGTTATTTTTTCCGCAAAGCTCAATTAGGTCCTGGTGAATGTTCTTGTACAATGAGCTCATTAATCAATTTCTATTCTAATGACGAATACGGAATTCATGCGTTGCATGTGCTTTGATTTATTTCAATAAATATAAGTAAAATGTTTAATAAGTTTTACTAAATAATTTTATTGATTTAATGGGTTGTTACTAAAATGAGAAAGCCATCAAAAGATATTTGGTGGACAATTAGTGATTCTTTAAGGTTCGAACCTAGGCCCCCAACATTAAATGTGCTATACTAGCTGAGCTAAGGAATTCAATTTTATGAGAAAGTTGGTATCGTTGGAAAAATTTCGATTTTAAAGAAGGTTCAAGAAATCTAATTTGAAAATGGATTAATCAAGCATTTTATAATACCATCTCTATTGAAAAAATAAATAGATGTAGATTTTCCAGATCTGAATTCTAATGGAATGCGTTTTGTTTTTTAACATCAATTCGTTTAAGCTTGGTTTTTTTTGTGTAAGCTGAAATATTCTCAATCTATTGGTTAAGTTAATTATTTCATTATTTTTGTTGATAGATTTGTCTTGTAGAGAAGAAATATTATGTGTGATTTTGTGACGATATAAGTAAACTAATTTACGGTGTAAACTTTCTAAGTGTAATGGAGTATCACAATTGGATGTTAATGCTTGAAGGGAATAAAAAGGCTTTGGCAAATATTTATTTTAAGTATGCTGAAGTTCTTTATCAATATGGTCTCAAAATGACCAAAGACACAACCAGTGTTGAGGATGCGATACAAGATCTATTTTTGCATTTAATTAAGAAAAGAAAAAGTCTAACTACTCCTGATAATATAAAGTTCTACATCATCCGTGCCTACCGAAATCAATTGTTAAAGGAACTGACTAAGAAAAGATCTCATGTAGATGTTGACTCTTATGACTCTATTGATTTTATTGTAGAAAGCAATTTGGAGACTGAGGCCATGAAGATGAATTTTCCTGAAAAACAACAGCAGCTAATTGCAGAGTTGATGACTGCACTATCTTCTCGTCAGAAAGAAGCCATCTATTTAAAGTACAAGAATGGTTTTACCAACGAAGAAATTGCCAAAATCATGGGAATTTCTCATCAAGCATGTCGGAATTTGATTTCTAACGCAATAAAAAGAATGCGTGAATATCTAGCAGAAACTTCTATTTCAAAAGAAATAATTATTCTTTTTGATTTTTTTTACCGAAAATTGATTACAAATTAAAAATCTACATCTCTTACTAGTATAAAACTTAGTATTTGATGAGAAAAATTTCTGACTATAATGCACTTCAACTTGCCGAAGATCCTAGATTTATTGACTGGGTAACTAATCCAACAATAGAAAAGGATGAATATTGGCAAGATATTCAAGAACATTATCCACTTATTGAAAAGGAGATCCTTACTGCAAAAAAAATTGTGGAGAGCTATCTTCCTATTGAAAATGGGATACCTCCAGCTCGTATACAAGCCGTTTGGCATAAGATTAATTCAAAAAAGAAAAATCAATTTAAGATTTATTGGAATTCTGTAGCTGCTATTTTAGTAATATCAGTATTAGTTGGAGGGGGTATTATTTTTAAAGAAAGGCAAAAAAATAATACATACTTAGACTTCGAAGAGAATGTTGAAGCCTATAGTCAGCTATATTCCAATAATCAACCTCCCATTTTATTCGAACAGAATCAAGTTGATCTTGATTTTAGTAATGAGCAGGGAATTGTAGTAAATAATGACTCTATTTTGAATATCGGGGACAATGAAAAAGTAAGCGAGAGTATTATGGAGAAGATTGTTGTTCCATATGGAAAAAGAATCATTTTAACTTTAAGTGACAATAGTCGAATTTGTATTAATAGTGGTTCTCAGCTCGTTTTCCCAAGAAAATTTACAAAATCAAAACGCGAAGTTTATCTTGTAGGAGAAGCTCTTTTTGATATAACACATAAGGCGAAAATGCCATTTGTTGTTCATACAAAACAATCATCGGTTAAAGTTCTTGGAACATCTTTCAATATTAAAGCTTATGCGGACGAAGACTATGAAGAAACGGTCTTAGTTTCAGGTAAAGTGTCTCTTTCTAACAAAAACATATGGGATAATCCTACCGTTTTATATCCTGGACAAATGGGTAAATTGGCTAGTGAGGCAGAACAAATAAGGGTACGTAAAGTTGATGTTGAAACATATACATCATGGGCAAAGGGATATTTACTATTTAAGAATAAAATGGCCAATGAAGTTTTGCAACAAATTGGACGATATTATAACAAGAAAATTGAAATTATTGGCAGCGCCAATAATGTAACATTTACCGGAAAATTAGACCTTACAGAAGATTTTGATGTATTGCTAAAACGTATAACAAAGACTTCTTCTTTGAGATGTTTTTATGAGAATGATAAAATTATTATTCAACAATAATTGCCAATGAATTAAAGAAAAGGCGACACATGTTGAGACCATGTACCGCCTTTATAAAATAAACATATCAAAAATGACACGTTTAATCTAAACATTGCAAATTTATGAAAAAAAATCCAAAAGAAATGCATCCGTATTCGGGTGTATTTAGAACAATGTTCTTAACCATGCGAATAACTATTTTTTTACTTACTGCCTTTGTTTTTACAGCAAATGCGAAAGGCTATTCTCAGGCAGCAAAATTCTCAATGTCGCTAGATAATGTGACTGTTGAGAGTGTCTTTCATGAAATTGAATCGAATAGCGATTTTATGATTTTTTTCCAGGATCAAAACATTGACTTGGATCGAAAAGTAATGGTTAAGGCCAAAGATGAAAGTATTGATGGTGTTCTGGAGCAAGTTTTTAACAGTACCGACAATACTTGGGAAATTGACGATCGACAAATTATTATTTACAGAAAAAATGCTGAATTAAAAAAAATGGAGCCTTTGGTGTCTCTTCAAGAACAGCAAAAAAAGCGATTGACTGGATCCGTAATGGACGATAATGGAATGGCAGTTCCAGGAGCTTCTATAGTTGTAAAAGGCACAACAGAAGGAACAACCACAGGTATTGATGGTGAATTCACAATCGATGTATCAAATGATGCAGAAGTGCTAGTTATTTCCTTTATTGGAATGCAAACTCAGGAAATTGTAATTACTGATATAAGCAATTACAAAGTAGTTCTGAGTACAGATATTGAAGGTATTGAAGAAGTAATTGTTGTAGCTGCTCTTGGCGTAAAGAGACAAGCTAGATCGATGGGGTATATAACTCAATCAGTTCGCGGAAAGGAAATTTCTCGATCTAATGCACCTAACGTGGCAAGTGCTCTTTCTGGAAAACTTGCAGGGGTGAGTATCACCAATGCAAATCAGCTTGATGGAGGTTCATCCAGAATTGTAATTCGTGGTAATAACAACATTACTGGTAACAATCAACCATTATTTATTGTAGATGGAATTCCTTTGGAAAATAATGTAAATGTTACTACTAATGGAACATCAGAATCGACATCAGGTGTTACAGATTTTGGAACTGGAATTAACTTTCTTAATCCAGAAGATATTGAAGATATGAATGTTCTAAAGGGACCTGCTGCAGCTGCTTTGTACGGTGCTCGAGGGGCAAATGGAGTTATTTTGATAACCACTAAAAAAGGTTCAAAAAATGAAGGAATAGGGATCAACTATTCACATACATATAAAATAACAGACCCTTATCGTTTTAGAGAGCAACAAAATCAATATGGATATGGTGGTTTGGCGATGCCTATGTATACCGCTGATAATGATTTGTTGTATGAAAAAGATGCTGATGGAAATACTTTATATCCAAGACAGAAATGGAATGGTGATAGATATGAAGGAATATATGGTCAAATGCCACATGGATTGTGGAGTTTTGATGCATCTGCATTTACCTGGCACGGTTACTCTACTTCATGGGGACGTAAGATGGATGGGAAAATGATTAAATGGGCTGATGGAGAAATGAGACCTCATTCACCTCAGCCAGATAACCAAGAGTATTATTATAGGAATGGAATTCAAAGTTCTCATAATGTTTCTTTCTCTAATGCAGGGGACTTCGGTTCGGTTCGTGTAGGTATTGGATATACTGACAATGATGCAATAGTAGCCAATAGTAATTTCAAAAAAACAAACTTTACCATTGGTTCCAACCTAAATATCTCAGATGTTTTAAAGGCAGAAGTAAGTGCATCTTACAATGATTATAGTCGCCTTAATGGGATGGATATGACTACTACTAATGATTATTTTACAAAATTTGTTTATAATTATCCGGTTGACTATCGTCCAGAGTTGGATAAAGAAAATTATAAGCGAGAGGATGGGTCAAAAAATAATTATTCCGTAAATCATTATGGAGTTAATGCATACGATGTTTTTTGGAATGTATATGAGCAGAATAAAACACAAAAACGAAACCAAATATTAGGATCAATTAAATTACTGTATACGCCTACAAACTGGTTAAGTTTTATGGCAAGAACGGGTTTAGATCATAACAATCAAGAAATTGAAGAGCGAAATAAGCCAACAGATGTTACAGGACTTAGAGGTTATTATTTTCATAGCTTAGCCAAGGAAACAGTAACAAATTTTGATTTTCTTGCAACTGCAAAAAAAGACGAATTATTTGATAAAATTAATGCAAGTGTTTCTTTTGGAGGAACGCGATGGAGTAGAGAACGGTACCAGATGAGTGGCCGTAGTGGAAATCGTTTTAAAGATCCATGGATTTATTCATTCCAAAATTATGATTTATCGCATCAAAATGGTAATGTAAAAACAGATCAGGTACCAAAGGAGCAACGATTGGAGAAGGAAATTAATTCAGTTTATGGATTTCTGGATCTGAGTTATTCTAATTTTCTATACTTTCAGTTAACCGGTCGTAATGATTGGTCTTCAACTTTACCATCAAATAGTAATTCTTACTTTTATCCATCAACTTCGTTGAGTTTTGTGTTTAGTGAATTGGTAAAAGATGTTGATTGGTTATCTTTTGGAAAGGCCCGTTTAGCATATGCTGCTGCTGCAAATGATGCAAAACCTTATCAATTATTACCAACCTTTACTTCAGGATCATTTGGAGGATTTCCTTCACATGCTATAAAAAATGTTCTTCCTCCAGTAGCCTTAAAGCCTCAAACTTCAAAATCATACGAAGCAGGTATCGATTTAAGATTATTTGATAGTCGATTGAAAATTGATGCAACCTATTATCGGGTAGTTTCAGACAATCAGATTATGAGTGCACCTATTCCAGCATCTTCAGGATTTACCAATGTAACGTTTAATTCAGGAGAATTGGAGAATAAGGGATTTGAACTTATCGCAAGCTACGATATTATACGTAAGTCGAATATAAATTGGACTTTGGGTGTAAATGGCTCGAAGAATCAAAATAAATTACTTTCGTTAGATGGTATTAATAAAACAATAATTGTAGGAGAATTTTTCGGTGGAAATGGTCCGGTTATCCAAGTTGATGTTGGCGAAAAATATGGTAACATCTATGGATGGGATTATGAAAGAAATAGCGATGGAAATAAGATTGTTGAAGTACGAAAAGATAGCGATGGTAATGTTGTAGGTACATTATATAAGACTACAGAAAATCGTGTAAAATTGGGGAATTCAACTCCAGATCTTATTGGTGGTATTAGCAATTCTTTTCGCTGGAAAAATTTTAGTTTGTATGCTTTAGTTGATTTTAGTGTTGGATCGGACATTTGGAGTGGTGATTATGCTACCTCATTATCTTCTGGATTAAGTCCATCTACATTAAAAGAACGTAACGGTGGTGGTTTACCATTTACTTATCCCGACGGTACGCAAGGTAATCATGGAGTGAAAATGGATGGAGATCTTGAAGATGGAAGCCCAAATAACCATGTTGTGCATTATGCTTGGAAATATGGACGTTTAGGTTCATGGGGAGCTGGAAATTTAAGTACACCATCTGTATTGAAAAACGATTGGGTTAAACTTCGTGAGGTAACGCTAAGTTATAATGTACCTCAGGCATTTGTTAAAAAGACAGGGGTATTCCAAAATATTAGACTCTCCGTTACTGGTCGTGATTTATTCTATATACATACATCATTACCAGATAAATTAAATCCAGAAGCAACCAGTCTTACTGCAGGTAATGCACAAGGACTGATGTTCGGAGCCTTACCAGGCACACGATCTTTTAGTTTTAGTTTAAATGTTGGATTCTAATTTTGTATAATGATTAAAGCAATTAAAATGAAAAAAATAAAAATATATTCACTGTTGTTCATTCTGTTAACTGTGGGATTAACACAAAGTTGTACTGACGATTTTGAAGAGATGAATAGACATCCATTCGAACCAACAGAGGCGTCGATTCCAACAGTTTTCAATAAAATAACAAGTACTGTACTGATGAAAAGTCAGGAGAGAAGTGGTCTTCATAATGGTTACTATTATTTTATGACACAGCAACTTGGAAATCCTGCTCCGCGTTATGTTTTAGCTAATAGCTCAAATGAAATTTGGGACAATTACTATATGGCTTTGAAAAATGTTCGTTGGCTCGAAGATGAATTAGACAAGTCATCATTAAAAGTTGATAATATTCGCGCATGCTTAAATATTCTTTTAGCATATCAAACATTACGAGTAACTGATTATTATGGCGATATGCCATTTAGCAAAGCAGGTAGAGGAGCAGGAGGTGGAGAATTTTACCGAGTAGAATACGATAAACATACCGATATTTATAAGTCTTGCTTGGATATGTTGAAAACTGCTGCGGAAAGCTTTAGTTCAGCCGATGATCAAATGAGTCTTGGTGGAGGTGATGTCTTTTTTAATGAAGACTACGAAATGTGGAAGAAATTCGCCAATTCAATACGATTGCGTTATGCGATGCAAATTATTGATGTTGATAATACTCAGGCTACCGATCACATAAGTAATATCTTGGGTAATGCCGCAAATTATCCATTAATATCAGGAAATGATGATATTGGTTTTTGGCCAAAGAGACTACCTGATTTGTTACTAGATACTCGTAATTGGTCTTTAAATTCGGATAGTCCTTTATGTTTAGGAACTACGATGTGGAATTGGATGTCGGACAATAATAATACGGACGGATCGGGGATATTTGACCCACGGGCAAAAGTATTTTTTGAGACGAACAATGCAGGAGAGTGGAAACCACAAGTGCAACTTAACCCAACTGACGCACAGGGAAGAGGTGCCTACAATGGTAGTGCCTTTCCAAGTGGACGAGGTGAAGCTTCTACCATGGATGAGTGGTCAAATAAAGGTGAAGGCTGTAAATTTTCTCCTGTAAATATTTACTACGCAAATGATAAAGATACCTACCCGGAACTATTAATAAGTGTTGCGGAGGTGAATTTCTTGAAAGCAGAGGCTTACAATAGGGGAGTTGGAGTTAGTAAAAATGCGACAATGGCAAAGGTCGAATATGAGGCAGGTATAAGATCATCAATAAACTTCTGGTATGATTTGGTTGAACTTAAAGGAAGCGAATGGTATTTCTTTAAGCCAGAGTTAGCTGCCGCCGATATTGATAATTATTTGGTACATTCTAGAGTTGCTTTTAGTGCAAATGAGGCAGATGCATTAAAACAAATATATGCTCAGGAATGGATTGCTTTGTTTCGAGCTCCTTGGGTAGCATTTAATCTTTACAGAAGAACAGAGGCTACACCACATGATAGTTCTGCAAGTAGTCATGAAAATAGCTTTTATAGGGTACCTTATCCTGAGCAAGAGAAGAATTTTAATGAAGAAAACTTTAATGCTGCACTAAATGGTAAGACTAACACACCAGAGAATAAATTGTTCTGGCACAAATAAGATTTTTTCGTAAATAGTTTTTTTAGTTTAAAGTCCGTAGGCAAACGCTTACGGGCTTTTTTCTTTAGCTATTTGTAAAAACGAACTATAGTATTATCAAGAAAAGACTTATTTACTGATACAAATCAGGAGGATGCTAAAACATTCAATGCAAGGGCATAATTAGCATTTGCTTCGATAGAAGGTATTTTGATCGGATAATAAAAAAAGGGAGTCTGTCAGTAATGATAAAATACCTTAAAAGTGATCCCTCTGGGGTTCGAACCCAGGACCCCAACATTAAAAGTGTTGTGCTCTACCAGCTGAGCTAAGGAATCTGTTTGGTTGGGATACTAAAATTACAGAAATTTTTGACAATAGGAAATAGGACAAATGATTTCATTAACAATTAGCTAGGCTTTTAATTGTTAATTTTAAAAAATCCGTTTGGTTATCCATAATTAGAATATGTACCTTTATCTAATCATTTTGATATTTTATTAGCTTATAAATCCAGTAATTTACATGAATCGAAATTTTCTTGTTATTGTATTTTTGTTTCTAAGTCAGCTTGTACTTGG
>JADGFH010000168.1 GCA_016743925.1 Labilibaculum sp. | reverse complement strand
GTTATCGGTTACTCTGGCATCGCTTTGATCGGTTTTTACACCATCGGAAATCATTGGCTGATCCGATACCAGCAGCAAGGCTCCTGTAGAAATGCCATTGTAAAATCCAACCGTAAAAATTGTTGCTGTTTCCATATCAATCGCCATTGCTCTTGTTTTGGAAAGGTATTTTTTAAATCGTTCGTCGTATTCCCAAACTCGCTTGTTGGTTGTGAAAACAGTTCCCGTGTAATATTCTCTATTTCTATCTGAAATTACTTGAGATACCGCTCTTTGCAAACTAAAAGCTGGTAATGCTGGAACCTCTGGCGGAAGGTAGTCATTAGATGTTCCCTCACTTCGAATTGCTGCAATTGGCAGAATTAGATCACCTAATTTGTTTTTTCGCTTTAAACCACCGCATTTGCCTAAAAATAGAACTCCTTTGGGTTTAATAGCACTTAATAAATCTAATATTGTGGCTGCGTTAGGACTTCCCATACCAAAATTGATAATGGTAATGTTATCAGCAGAAGCATTTGGCATTGCTTTGTCTTCTCCCATAATTTCTACATTATGCCATTCTGCGAAAAGCTCAACATAGTTATTGAAATTTGTAAGAAGTATATATGGACTAAAATCTGAGAGTTCTCTGCCAGTGTATCTTGTTAACCAGTTTTTTACAATTTCCTCTTTTGTTTTCATGTAGATTTGAGAATTAAATATCAGGAATAATCTTCTACCTTTGCGGCAGTAATCGTAACCTTATGGAAAATTTAAATTTACCAACTTATTCCTTTAAAATAAAATCTGAACTGCAAAGAAAACTAATTTTTGACAGTATACGAAGGAAGTATGTAGTATTGACTCCGGAAGAGTGGGTAAGGCAAAATTTTATTCAATATCTGGTTAAAGAGAAAGGATATCCTGCATCTTTAATAGCTGTGGAGAAAAAAGTTGATGTTAACCTATTGCCACAGAGAAGTGATATTATTTTGTACAATAATAATGCGAAGCCTGTAATAATTGTAGAATGTAAATCTGCAAAGGTGAAGATATCGCAAGATGTATTTAACCAGATTGCGCGATACAATATGAAGTTGAGGGTTCCTTTTTTAGTGGTTACGAACGGTTTGCAGCATTATTGTTGTCAGATGGATTATCAGAAGCAAACATTTAAATTTATTCCTGAAATCCCCTTGTACGAGTTAATTAGGAATTTTGTGGGTTAATCAGCTGTAAGCTATATTCATCTTTCCATCCATCGTTTGTTCGAATCCAATCTTTTTTATTTCCCATTATTTCGAATCCATTATTCTGAAACAAACGAAGACTAATTTCATTTGTAGATGTGATGTTGCAATACAATTGATGTACTTGAAGAGTCTTAAATGCATAAGAGCATAATGTTTCAAGAGCTTCTGAAGCAAATCCTTTATTTTTACTATCCTTATCATTAATTAAAATTCCAATACCTGCTCTTTGATGAAAAGGATCAAAGTCGAACAAATCAATTAAGCCAATTGACTTCTCTGAATCTTTTAATTCGATAACTAAACGTAATTGTTTGGTTTCGAAAATGTCGAGATGTGAGGATTCTAAGTATTGTTTTAGAATAAAAAGAGAAAAAGGCTTTAGGGTATGACTAACCTCCCAAATAGAACTATCATTTTCCCATTTGTAAAGAAGTTTTAAATCACTTGGTTCCACAGCTCGCAAGTGGATGTTTTTGCCTTCCAGAATTTGCATCTTATTGTTTGTTATACCATTTGATTTCACGAGTGAAAGCATCAAGATAACCTTTTTTTGTTACTGAAGGTAGTTGACTTTTGGCTTCCGATAATGATCTGTATTTTTGAAAAGTATATCTGGATAAACCATCTTCTCCTTTATGGATATTAAGATTATCTGTACCTAAATTGTTAAAATAGTTTAGTGGCCTTGCATTTTTTAAAGCCATTACCTGTATGGTATAAAAGTTATCTGTTTCGTTAGAATTAATGTCTAAAATATGCTCTCCAGATAATGATTTACGAACAAATGCATCCCAGTAACCTCGTTTCAATACATATCCTAGGTCTCTAATTGCTGCGGTTTTATTCTTGTATACTTTAAAGGTATAGCGATATACTCCATTCATATCCGAGAAAACTTTCACTTTTCCTAAATCTGAAAAGAAGGATAGCGCTTTCGGATAGCGTAAGGCCATTACTTGTATGGTATAAGTACTTTTTTCAGAAAATTTCATTCCTGGATAAAGTAATTGATCATTAATAACTGTGCGAACAAAAGCATCCCAATAGCCCATTCTAATTAATCGGTTCATTTCAGTAACAGCTTCTTGAAAGGATGTGAATTTTTTATAAGCATATCTTGTAAATCCATCATCACAAGGGAAAGCTTTCACATTGTCAAGATTATCAAAGAATTCGGCTTCTACAGATATGTTCAGAGCCATTATTTGAATGGTATAGTAGGTTTCTCCACCTTTACCTTCTTTCACGATATTGTCGTTAGAAAGAATTCTAATTTTAGCTGCTTTAAATCCTTTTGTTGCAATTACATTTTTAGCTTTTGCGGCTTTCTTATAATCTTTAAACTTACCATAAGTATAATGATACTTCTTATCTGGCCCAAGAGTTTCTTCTACACCATCTAAGCCTTCAAATAATTCAGGTTGTGGAGAATTAAAGTTTCCAAGGTCTAGAGTAAATGCGAGATCACTAGTATCTAATTTCTTAATTTTTGAATCAGAAGTGGCAGGAATTGATTTTTTAATTAATGCATTACTATGTTTGGTTAAAGATTCAACTTTTACTCCTCTAACACTCTTTTTTGCGATATTATCGTTAGTGAGAATTGTGATTTTAGCTGCATTAAAACCTTTAGCTGCAATCACTTCTTTAGCTTTTGCGGCTTTCTTATAATCTTTAAATTTACCGTATGTGTAATGATACTTTTTATCCGCTCCAAGAGTTTCTTTTACGCCAGCTAAAGTTTCAAACAATTTAGGTTGAGGAGTATTAAAATTTCCTAAATCTAAAGTAAATTCAGAATCACTAGTGTCTAATTTCTTAATTTGAGAATCTGGAGTAACAGGAATTGACTTTTTAATCAATTCATCATTCTGCTTAATTACTGGTTCATCTTTTACAATCACAGAATCTTTTGTGACAGATTTTTCACTTTCTGTTATAGACAATTCTGCATTAGTATTTTTAACAATACTATCTTTTTTATTTGGTTCGATAGGCACAACAGGCGTACTTGTAGTTTTGGCCTTATTAATTTCAGGTTCCATGAATTTTTTATCATCGGGAATGCTATCCTTTTCCGATGCCAGAGAACCAATATCACTTAGCTTGCTTTCTTCTAAATCTATTAACTCAAGAGTTTGAGTATAGTTTGGTTCATCCTTAGTTCTTAGAGTTAATGGAAGTAACGTAATTACACTTCTGTTTTCTTTATTGGCAAATTCAGGTGGAATATTCAATACAGTTCTTAATGTTCTGTAACCTTCTGCAACAATTTCGATATCGTATTTTTTTCCAGCATCAACAATAAACAAGAATTTTCCTGTTGCTGCATTTGGCTTATAAATACCTATAATTTTTCCATCTTTATTTACTGTAATTTTAGAATTTATAACGGCACTACCATTCGTATTTACCACTTTCCCTTTTAATACAAAAAGACCAACTTTTTCTTCATCAGGAGTTTTAATTAGGAATATATCTGTTCTACCTAAACTTCCTTTTCGGTAAGAAGCAAAATAGGCTCTTTTACCATCTGGAGTAGGTGTATAGTAAATATCGTCATCTGTTGAATTAATAGGATAGCCAACATTGACAGGAGTTGTCCAGCGCCCTTTTCTATTCACACTTTTAAAAACATCTAAACCTCCCATGGTTTTATGTCCAGAAGAGCTAAAATATAAAGTTTTACCATCAGGGTGGATAAAAGGAGCATCGTCATCATGTTCTGTGTTAACTGCAGGTCCTAAATTTCTTGCACGTCCCCATTTCCCATTTGGTAATTTGCTTACTTTATAAACATCCATTCCTCCAAACCCCCCTGGTCGATTACTCGAGAAGAAAATTGTTCTGTGATCAGCAGAAATTGAAATGTGACTTTCCTTGCTTTTAGAATTGATAACAGGAGCAAGTTTTTCAGGTTCGCTCCATTCTGTTCCTTCCAATCTGCTAACATAAATATCGCCACCTTCTGATTCACGACTATTTACAAAACCAGCTTTGTAAATATAAAGTTCCTGACCATCGGCAGAAATAGAAATCGAAGCATCATGATCAATGGTATTTAGTTTAGCAATACCAACAGGGTTTGTCCATGAATCATTTACCAAATGAGTGATGAATATATCTTCAAAATATTGACCGTCAGAATCTATTTTATTTCCAGTGCCATTTCTTCGGGAAGTGAAAACCATTGTACTTTCATCTGCGGTTACTCCTGGACTATGTTCTGAATATTCAGTGTTTATTTTATTGCCAAGATTAATAATGGAAATGTTTACTGGGGTTTTCATCAGTTCGATTCCATTTTGGCACATTTTCATTTCTCGCTGAATTTCATTTCTAAAGGATGTATTCTGTGGAGATATGATTTGCAATAAATCCTTATAAACTTTTATTGATTCGCGAAATTGATAATTTGCATGATAGGCTTTTGCTAAATTAAAATATACATCCATCGAAATGTTGTTGCGAGAACTGGTATACTGAATTGATTTTTCAAGTAAACCAACCGATTTTTCTTTCTCTGAAACAATGTTAAGATAGCACAATCCAAGTTTAAAGTTTAGATCTGCATTGCGAGATGACTTTTCGAGTAATTCCTTGTAAATAATTGCTGCTTTTGAGTAATTACGATTCACAAGAAACTTTTCAGCAATCTGATATTTTCTTTTATCTGTTATTTTTTGCTTTTTTGGTGAAGCGGAAAGTGAGTAGGAGTTACTCATCCCTATACTGATAGAGACAAAAAGCATAAGAAAAATCTTTGTGATTGATAAGATTTTTCTGCTCTGCTTATGGGCTTGTTGACAGGCTATATGATTTTTATTTATTAACAATAACTAAATATAGTAGATAAGGGTTAAACACCAAAACAAAAGTAATAAAAAAGCAGAATTGTTAATAAAAACTTGATCTTTTAACTGCTTTTTTTAATATCCTACTAAAATAGACAACATAAAGCATTCTAAGTGTACAAAATAAATAATTTTGTTTGATATTTTGAGCAATAAGCTTGTAGCCAATATAAAAAAACCTTTGAAGATGTGTCAAAGGTTTCTTTTTATAATTATTTTGGATTTCAAAATGTTCTAGAAGTGTCAAAATTTTCCAGATTTCCTGCAATTCTTTTCAAAAACATACCACCCAGTGCGCCATCAACAACTCTATGGTCGTAAGAAAGTGAAAGAACCATTATCTGTCTAATTCCAATTGTGTCACCTTGTGGTGTTTCAATTACGGCTGGTTTCTTTTTTATTGCACCAATTGCTAGAATGGCAACTTCAGGTTGGTTAATAATTGGAGTTCCAGTTGTACTTCCAAAAGCACCCAAATTAGTTATGGTAAAAGTACTTCCCGTAATGTCTTCTGGAAGTAATTTATTGGCTCTTGCACGCTCAGCCAAATCGTTTACCTGATGCGTAATCCCAATAAGGTTTTTCTCGTTTGCATTTTTAATTACTGGCACAATTAAATTTCCACTTGGAAGCGCAGTAGCCATTCCAATGTTGATGAACTTCTTTCGTATGATACGATCGCCATCAACAGATACGTTGATCATAGGATAATCTTTGATTGCATTGGTAACGGCTTCAACAAAAATAGGAGTGAAGGTTAGCTTTTGTTTTTCTTTTTCAAGAAATTGATTTTTAATCTTGTTTCTCCATTGTACCAAGCCGGTAACATCAACATCTATAAATGAGGTTACGTGAGGAGAAACTTGCTTTGAGTTGACCATATATTTCGCAATAAGCTTGCGCATACGATCCATCTCAATAATTTCTACATTTTCTCCTGTGTATGATTTATGGCTTGTGGTAGGAACAGCACTTGGTCCCGAACTTACTGGAGCAACAATTGGTTCTGCCATTTTCATGGAACTTCCAGCTGTTTTTCTATTTTCTAAATAGTTAAGCACGTCTGTTTTTGTAATTCGATTCCCTTCGGCAGACCCTTTTATTTGATTCAATTCTTCAAAACTAATATTTTCTTTTTCAGCTATTGTACGCACCAATGGAGAAATAAAAGATCCATTTTCTGTTTTATTAGATATTGTTGGTGAATTTTCTTCTTTTACCTCTAGAGTAATATTTTCTTCAAGAGTATTTTCTACCTTAATTTCTTCAGGGATGTTACTTGGTTCTTTCGTGACAATTTCTTCACCATCTGTAGCAAGAATGGCAACCACATCGCCAACTTGTGCCACATCTCCTTCTTCGAAAAGGAATTTAGCAATTTTACCTGCTTGCGGTGTAGGAATTTCAGAGTCAACCTTGTCGGTTGCGATCTCCATAAGAGAATCTTCCTCTTCTACATTGTCTCCAACTTTTTTAAGGAATTGGGTTATTGTTGCTTCAGTGATGCCTTCACCCATTGCAGGAATTAGGATTTCTATTTGAGCCATCTTAGTGTTTTGTTTGATTGTGTTTATTTAGTCTAAATACTACACGAAATTAACAAATAAAAAGAAAAGGACAAATGGATCTGAAGGTTCAATTTTAATACATTAATATTGATTGTTTTGGTCAAAAGGAGTCCTATGAAGAATCGATCTGCCCAAGGTAATTTCATCAGTATATTCCAATTCATCGCCAATTGAAACGCCACGTGCTATGGTAGTTACAGGAATCTTGAATTTATTTAGCTTCTTGAATAGATAGAAGTTGGTTGTATCTCCCTCCATGGTGGTGCTTAAAGCCAGAATAATTTCTTTCGCTTTGCCTTCGCTTACCTTATTAATTAATGGCTCTATTTTTAAATCGCTTGGACCAATTCCATCCATGGGAGAAATAATTCCACCTAAAACATGATAGATGCCATTAAATTGCTGTGTTCTTTCAATCGACATCACATCACGAATACTTTCAACTACACATATTGTCTCATGATCCCGTTTAGGGTTCGCGCAAATATCACACATTGAAGTATCAGAGATATTGTAGCAAGAAGAACAGTGCTTAATTTCATCGCGTAATTGAGTGATGGAAGAGCCAAAAAGATGTACATCTTCTTTTGGTTGATTTAGCAGATGCAAAACCAAGCGCAGTGCTGTCTTTCTTCCAATACCTGGAAGTTTAGAAAATTCAGTAACAGCATTTTCAAGAAGTTTAGATGGGAAATTGGTATAGCTCATTTTTGTAATCAATTCAATTGTCTAGCTCAAAAGTAGCAAAATAGCATGAAAAAAGAGAATGAACTCTTTTTTGAATAAGATAAATCCTTTCTCTATTTTTGATATTCATTATAAAATTTAGCCTGTGTCACCAGTTACCATACTACTAGTTGTTGTTGGGTACTTTGCCCTTTTATTACTCATTTCATATTTTACTGGTCGCAAGGCCGATAACAAAGGCTTCTTTGTTGGAAACAAACAATCGCCATGGTATGTAGTCGCATTCGGAATGGTGGGAGCTTCACTTTCAGGAGTTACTTTTATTTCTGTTCCAGGTTGGGTAAAGTCAATCGATTTTACCTACATGCAAATGGTATTCGGCTATATGTTGGGCTATATTGTAGTTTCAAATATTCTTCTACCTCTTTATTACAAGTTAAATCTGACATCAATCTATAGTTATTTAGATGGCCGATTTGGTAAAATATCCTATAAAACGGGAGCTTCTTTTTTTTTACTTTCGAGAACAATAGGTGCATCTTTTCGATTATTTCTGATGGCAAATGTGCTACAGATTACGGTTTTTGATGCATGGAACATTCCCTTTTTTGTAACCGTATTACTTACCATTTTACTGATTTGGTTGTACACTTTTAGAGGAGGAATCAAGACAATTGTATGGACCGATACACTTCAAACATTTTTCATGCTTTTAGCAGTAGGTGTAAGTATTTATCTAATTATGGACAAATTGAATTTGGATATTGCAGGTTTATCTGAAACAATAGGAAAGAGCGAGTATTCTCGAATATTTGAATTTGGTGATTGGAAAAGCAAACAGAATTTTTTCAAGCAGTTTTTTACGGGTGCTTTTATAACTATTGTAATGACTGGTTTAGACCAGGATATGATGCAGAAGAACCTAAGCTGTAAAAATCTGGGCGAAGCCAAAAAGAACATGTATTGGTATGGATTTGCTTTTATTCCAGCCAATTTTTTGTTTTTGATTTTAGGTGCCTTATTACTAATTTTTGCTCAACATGAAGGTATTGCTATTCCGGAACGAGGAGATGATTTGTTTCCATTGTTGGCAACTCAACATTTAGGGCCAGTAGTTAGTATTTTATTCTTAGTTGGTTTGATGGCCGCTGCCTATTCTAGTGCCGATTCTGCTTTAACATCTTTAACGACTTCTTTTACGGTTGATATTATGGGTGCTGATGAAAATGATGAGGTGAAAACACGTAAATTGAGGTTCTTATCGCACGTATTATTTTCCATGTTATTGCTAATTGTCATATTAATATTTAGAGCGATTAACGATGATTCCGTTATTGCTGCCATTTTTACCATTGCAGGATATACTTATGGACCTTTGCTTGGTTTGTATGCATTCGGATTGTTCACGAAGCTAAAAGTGAAAGATCATTTGGTGCCGATTGTAGCTATTTTATCACCTATTGTCTGTTACATTTTAAAAGATAATTCACTTGATTGGTTTGGTTGGACTATTGGTTTTGAATTGCTGATGATTAACGGAGCATTGACATTTCTTGGCCTTTTGGGAATTTGTAAAAAGTAAATACCGCAGTGAAATTTTTCTAATTTATTATCATGTTAATAAATTTCATGAACATTCTTAATGTTAATAATTGCGACTAAATTAACATTTAAATCTCTTCCTAAGAGATGTAGTGCTTCTGTAATGCTGTGGAATTGAAATGACTCCCTTGTTTTCTTAGCGGATGATTTAAAAATAAACATTAAAAAATGTTAAATTGGAATTACTTGTGGAAATTATTAACTATACTTGTAGTTGTTGTTGTTATGTAAGGAAGAATATTGTGGAGTAAACGGAAATGTTGAGGTTGATGATTTGTAACAATGATTTTAATAAATAGAAATACACAAGCCCTAAGCATGACACAATCCTTAAGTAAATTAATAAAGTTTTCTAAATTACTTCTGTTTGTATTGACGATTTCATCATGCCAAAACAAGCAAAAGGAAATATATACATACCCCGTAAAGTATGGTGATTTTATTGATAAAATGTCGGTGTTAGGTGAATTACAACCTTCAAAATCTATAAATATTTCCTGTCCCCGATTACGAGCGGATGCAACAATTTCTTATTTGGCTGATCATGGTGAGCAGGTTGAAAAAGGGGACACTGTTTGTATTTTAGGCTCTCAAGGAATTGTTAGTAAGTACGATCAGGCAGAAACTGATTTAGAGAATGCAAAAGCAGAGTTTCGGAAAACAGAGGCTCGATTACAGCTAAATACACAATTACTTACCGCCCAAAAAGAAACGATTGAAGCCAGCGAGGCTATAAAAAAGTTGGATAGTATACAGCAAAAATTTGTTTCTATTTCGCGAAAAAGAATTATCGAGTTGGAATTAAAAAAGTCAGAGCTTGAAAAACAAAAGATTGTAAATCGGTTGAACAGTTTAAAAAAGATAAACAAATCGGAGCTTAGCCAGAAACAAATAAGAATTAAGCAATCGGAAAATAGGTTGAA
>JADGFH010000167.1 GCA_016743925.1 Labilibaculum sp. | reverse complement strand
TCTAAATACTGCTTACTATGTATTTGGAACCAGTAAAGAACTAAAAGATAAGAACGTAATTTCAAAAGACGGTGGATTCATCGGAATTGGTAAAACAGCTGTTCTTAGTAAAGATTTTAATACAAGTGAATTTGAAAAAATTGATATCACCAAAACTACTACGATTCCTGTTATCGGGAAGAAGATTAGTTTAGTAACCAATCATCCAAGTAGCTCTTATAAGGTTGAGGGAGCTGAAACAGTTGAAGGAATTACTATTCTTGATCCAGTTGAATTCTGGAAATCTTCAAAATACCTAGTAGTATCGGTAAGATAATCAATACATGGTTGAGTTTTAAGGTTGTCCAAGAAAGGCTGTCAGGAGTGGCAGCCTTTCTTATGCTTTATACTTTCTTAATTTAATAAGCTATTTTGAAAGTTCTTGAGATTTTGTATTTTAGTATTTAAATTTAATTTAAATAAAAATAAGACTCATGAAAGAAGCATATCAAATCAATAAAGTGTATTCAATAGTACTGCTACTCGCAGGATTATTTGGCTTTATAACAAGATATTTAGAAGTAGGAGATTGGCAATTCACAGCCTTAATCCCTGCATTTTTTGGCCTCATTCTTTACTTCTGTACTCCAGGCATTAGAAAAGAAAATGCAGCCATTGGGCATGTTGCAGCTCTGGTTACAACACTTCTTGTTGTTATGTCGGTAGTAATGTTATCGAAAGGTTTATTTGGCGATGCAGGATGGGGTCGTAAACAGTGGATCTTCCTATTAATTATTGCTGGAGGTATTTGGAGTTTGCGTAGCCAAATATTGTATTTTAAAGCACAACGAAAAAGAAAAGCCAGTCAGGCTAAGTCATAAAAAAAGCCCTAACGGGCTTTTTTTTATTCATGTTCTTTTACAAAATATTTTCTTTGGAATAGCAGTATCAAAGCTACACCTATCGTAATGTACGAATCTGCAATATTGAATACAGGTCTAAAGAAGATGTAATGTTCTCCTCCCCATACAGGCATCCAAGATGGAAAATTACCTTCCATTAAAGGGAAATACAACATATCAACTACTTTTCCATGTAAAAAAGAAGAGTAACCACCTGCCTCAGGCATAAAAGTAGATACCTGATAATAGCTATCATTAAATATCATACCATAAAAGGCACTATCTAAAATGTTACCCATGGCTCCAGAAAATATCAATCCAATTGATATAACTAAACCTAAAGGAGCTTTCTTGGCACAAATATCATAGAGATACCAACCAATTCCACACACAGCTGCAATTCTAAAGAGGCTAAGTAATACTTTTCCCCATTCGCCTTTCAGTTCCATACCAAAGGCCATTCCATTGTTTTCAATAAAATGAATTAGAAACCAATCTCCAAATACTGAAAATTCTTCTCCATGCATCATATGAGTTTTGATCCAAATCTTAACAATTTGATCCAAAACAAGAAGTAACACGATGAATGCTACCGATTTCTTAAATAAGGACATAATGATTCTTTAAACGTTATTTACCATCATTTTTCAGACATCAAATAAATAAAAACCAATGGTAGTAAACAAAAATGATTGGAAGAAATATCTTCCAATCATTAATTTTATTCTTTAAACGATCTTACTGTTTATTCTTCGCATCAATACTTAATGTTGCATGAGGTACTGCACGTAGTCTCTCTTTGCTAATTAAGTTTCCTGTTTCACGGCAAACTCCGTAAGTTTTATTTTCGATACGAATTAACGCAACTTCCAAATGAGAAATAAATTTGGATTGACGTTGTGCTAAACGCCCAGCCTCTTCCTTAGACAATACAGAAGCGCCTTCTTCCATCACTTTAAATGTAGGTGAAGTATCTTCAGTATCATTTCCAGAACTATTCGAGATTACAGCCTTTAAAGTCTCGTAATCCTTTTTAGCTTTTTCAAGCTTTGAATTAATCAAATCCTTAAATTCCATTAATTCTTCGTCTGTATATCGCTTCTTTTCTGTCATTGTTTCTTTTTTTTTTAAAGATAACAAAAAATCGATTATTCGCTAATTTTTTCGATCTTAATAAAGCTCTCTACACCCTGTTCAATCTCTACTGCTTTGGCTTCATTTTCGGCCAATTTCTCAACCAATTCAACGCTTACAGCTAAGGTTTGACTTCCAATGTATTCTTTATGAGCAAGAACCGCTTCATTGATCGAATCATGCATCATAATTTCAAGCTTAATTTTATCCGTAACTTCGAAATAGCTATCTTTTCTTAAATTTTGAATTCTATTGATAAATTCACGAGCAATTCCTTCTTTACGTAATTCGTCAGTTATGTTTACGTCCATTGCAACAGTCAATTTTCCTTCGTTGGCTACTAACCATCCAGGAATATCTTCTGAAATGATATCAACATCTTCCGGAGCTAAAACAATATTTTCATCATTAACGACAATGGTATAGTTTCCTTCTTTTTCGAAAGTAACAATATCTTCTTGCGTCATTTTACCGATTGCAGCAGCAATTTGTTTCATAATCTTACCATGCTTAGGACCTAAAGTCTTAAAGTTAGGCTTGATTTTCTTCACCAAAACGCCTGAAGTATCCGTAATGAATTCCATTTCTTTCACGTTAATTTCTGAAAGAACGATATGTTTGATTGCTTCCAACTGAGGAACCATTGTTTCATCCAAAATAGGAATGATAATCTTCTGCAAAGGCTGACGAACACGAATCTTCACTTTACGACGTAATCCTAAAGACATAGAAGAAATCTTCTGCGCCATATCCATACGTTCTTCTAAATCCTTATCGATAACTTCAGCATCGTATGTAGGGAAATCTACCAAATGAATAGACTGCTCAGTGTAACGACCTGATACTGAATTAAGATCTTTAAACAACTGATCCATGTAGAACGGAGCAATTGGAGAAGCCAACACAGAAATGGTCTCCAAACATCTGTAAAGTGTTTGGTATGCAGAAATCTTATCAGTAGAATAATCTCCACCCCAATATCTCTTACGACACAAACGAACGTACCAGTTAGAAAGATTCTCATTTACAAAATTCTGTATTGCGCGACCCGCACGAGTTGGCTCATAAGTTTCATAACACTCTTCAACTTCCTTAATTAAAGAATTCAAAAGAGAAAGAACCCAACGATCGATCTCTGGACGTTCTTCCATTGGAACATCAGCTTCAGAATAAGAAAATCCATCAACATTTGCATACAATTGGAAGAAACTATAAGTATTGTAAAGAGTACCAAAGAACTTACGACGAACTTCTTCAACACCACCTAAATCAAATTTTAAATTATCCCAAGGCTGCGCATTGGTAATCATGTACCAGCGTAGAGGATCTGAACCATATTTTTCGATTGTTGCAAAAGGATCAACGGCATTTCCATGACGCTTAGACATCTTGTTCCCTTTCGCATCCAATACCAATCCGTTAGAGATGATATTTTCGAAAGCAACACCATCGAAACACATAGTTGCAATTGCGTGCAAGGTAAAGAACCATCCACGAGTTTGATCAACACCTTCAGCAATAAACTGAGCTGGGAACAACTTATCGAAATTCTCTTTGTTTTCGAATGGGTAATGTTGTTGTGCATATGGCATAGCTCCTGAATCGAACCAAACATCGATCAAGTCAAGCTCACGAACCAATTTCTGGCCAGTTTCACTTACCAAGAACAAGCCATCAACATACGGACGGTGTAAATCGAATTTTTCGTAGTTCTCTTTGCTGTTATCCCCTTCGATATAATCAGCCAAAATATTTTCAGTCATGAAACCTGCCGCTATCGACTTTTCAATCTCCGCTTTCAGCTCAGCAACCGAACCAATACATTTAATTTCTGTACGATCTTCGCTTACCCAAATTGGCAGTGGAGTTCCCCAGTAACGAGAACGAGAAAGATTCCAGTCCTGTAGGTTCTCTAACCATTTTCCGAAACGACCTTCACCTGTTGATTTAGGTTTCCAGTTAATGGTTTTATTTAGTTCGATCATTCGATCGCGAACTTTTGTTGTTTGAATAAACCATGAATCCAATGGATAGTAAAGGATTGGCTTATCTGTTCTCCAGCAATGTGGATAGTTATGGACATGCTTCTCAACTTTAAAAGCCAAGCTCTCTTTTTTCAAGGCTACTGCGATGTCAATATCTAAAGTTGCATCCTTTTCAGTTAATGTAGGATCGTAAGCATTTTTCACAAAGCGACCAGCATACTCACCATAAGCCTCAAGGTTTACAAAATTCTTAACAAACTCCTCGTCCAAATCTTCAATTTTGAAGAATTTACCTGTACGATCAACCATTGGTTGCATCTTACCTTCTTTATCGCGAAGAATTAGTGGAGAGATACCAGCTGTTTTTGCAACTCTATCATCATCAGCACCAAAAGTTGGAGCAATGTGAACGATACCTGTACCATCCTCAGTAGTTACAAAATCACCTAAGATTACACGGAAAGCATCACCTTCTGGCTTCACCAACGGCATTAACTGCTCGTAACGAACACCTTCTAAATCGCTTCCTTTGTGCTCCGAAAGAGTTTTAAAAGTTAAACGCTTGCTACCAACTTCATATTCTCCCAATTCAAGTCCTTCGTATTTTTTATCGAAGAAATTGTAGAATAAGTTTTTAGCAAGAATAACCACACAAGGAATTCCTGTATATGGATTAAAAGTACGAACACGAACGTATTCAATTTTTGGTCCAACAGCCAAAGCTGTATTCGATGGAAGTGTCCAAGGAGTAGTTGTCCATGCAATAAAGTATGCATCACAATCTAATCCTTCGTAAATAAACTCACTCTTCTCATCGCGAGCTACTTTAAACATACCAACAGCTGTAGTATCTTTCACATCCTTGTAGCAACCTGGTTGGTTCAACTCATGAGTTGACAAACCTGTACCTGCAGCAGGAGAGAATGGCTGAATTGTATATCCTTTGTAAAGCAAATCTTTCTCGAACATCTGCTTTAACAACCACCAAAGTGTTTCGATGTAACGGTTATCGTAGGTAGTGTATGGCTCTTCCATATTTACCCAGTAACCCATTTTAGAAGTTAAATCTTCCCACTCACGGGTATATTTCATTACATTGGTACGACAAGCTTCGTTGTATTCATCAACCGAAATTTTAGTCCCAATATCTTCTTTAGTAATTCCTAATTCTTTTTCAACACCAAGTTCAACAGGCAAACCATGAGTATCCCACCCCGCCTTACGATTCACTTGAAATCCTTTTAAAGTCTTGTATCTACATACAATATCTTTAAGAGCACGTGCCATAACGTGGTGAATACCAGGCATACCATTTGCTGAAGGAGGTCCTTCGTAAAAAACAAATGAAGGCTTACCTTCGCGAGTTTCCAAACTCTTCTCGAACGTATTGTTTTCGTTCCAATCTTTTAGAATATCCTTATTGACCTGTGATAGATCAAGCCCCTTGTACTCTGGAAATTTCGTGCTCATTTATAGTAATATTTATCTTGAATTCGCTAAAAAGTTTACAAATATAGAAAAAATACAAGACTTGATGATCATAGTGATTGCAGAATCAAGCGACTAAGCTCAATTTAATCGATACCTAAAAGCGGATTGATCTGCCCAGAATTTCAATTGCTTATAATTCGAAATTATTAAATATATTTAGCTTTTAATTTAATACAAAAACAGCATGACAACTATAAAATCTAAATACCTTGGCGATTTAAGAACAGAGTGTATTCACTTGCAATCGGGTAATAAAATATTTACGGATGCTCCAACAGATAATCAAGGAAAAGGGGAAGCATTTTCGCCAACTGATTTATTAGCAACATCTTTAGGTTCTTGCATTATGACCATTATGGGAATTGTTGCTCGCGATAATAATATCGATATTGTAGGAACTGAACTAGATATCACCAAAATAATGGCGAGCGATCCACGAAGGGTTTCCGAAGTTATCGTAGAATTCAATTTTCCTGATAAAAATTACACTAAAGAAGAAAAACAAATTATTGAAAGTGTAGCAGGAACAAGCCCTGTTCCCTTGAGTGTAACAACTCAAATGACACAAACTATTAAATTAAATTGGGCGAAATAGGTTTTTAATTTTGCACAGGATAATTCTTACTTTAAATAAGCTTTCATGATTTTTGTTACCGGTGGAACTGGCCTTGTTGGCTCACATTTACTATTCGATTTACTTTCGAAAGGCAAAAAAGTTCGTGCATTAAAACGCAAGAGCAGCAACATTGAGATGGTGCGTACAACTTTTGCTTACTATTCCGAAAAAGCAGATGAGCTTTTCAATAAAATTGAATGGTTCGATGGTGATATGTTGGATCCATTTTCATTGGAAGAAGCGCTTAAGGGAATCGAAGACGTATACCATTGTGCTGCCTTGGTCTCTTTCAAGAAAGACGATCACAAGAACATGCAAGACATTAATGTAGAAGGAACTCGCAATATCGTAAATGCATGTTTAGAAACTGATATCAGAAAATTTTGCATGGTAAGTTCTATTGCTGCTATCGGCTCTCCCGAAGAAGGTGAAGATACGGTAAGTGAAAAAACCACTTGGAGCCCTGAAGAAAAACGCTCTGGCTATTCCATCAGTAAATTTAATTCAGAACTGGAAGTTTGGCGTGGCATAGAAGAAGGCTTGAAAGCTGTAATTGTAAATCCATCGATTATTTTGGGACCCGGACAATGGGATAAAGGCAGTTCTCAACTTTTTAGTACGGTTGCAAAAGGCTTAAAATACTACACAAAAGGAATTACTGGCTATGTTGATGTTCGAGATGTTAGCAGCGCAATGCTTAGATTAATGGAAAGTGAAATTGTAAACGAACGCTTTATTTTGAATGGCGACAATTGCAGTTTCGAGTTCATTTTCAAAACAATTGCAAAGCATCTTGGGATTAAAGGTCCAAGCATATATGCAAACAGTAAAATGACCGGAATTGCCTGGCGATTGGCCTATTTTAAAAGGATATTTTTATTTAAACAGCCTGGTTTTACAAAAGAAAATGCACGATCGGCTCATAACGTAAAATACTATTCCAATCAGAAAATAAAAGAAGCATTGAGTTTTGAGTTCATTCCAATTGAGAAGAGTATTAAAGATACCTTAAAGCATTATCCTATTGAAGCTAAAATAACAGTTTAATAACTACATATCGTTAACTAAAAAAGCCAGATCATTCGATCTGGCTTTGCTGTTTTTACTTGTATTAACTAGTTTATGGTAACACGGCATGCCCAAAACTTACTTTAAAGTCGACACACCAAACAATTACGTATTTTAAACTTTCTAAATCGGTTCCTTCAGGGATGCTATACTGATAATTTCCATTGAGACCTTTTAACTCACCAAGAGAAAGGTAGGTGGTAGCTGTTAAATCGGTAGCTAAATAAAGTTCTAACAAAGGTCCGTCGTCCGATTTGAAATTGGTTAATGATAGTGTTTTACCATCTTCACTAAGGCTTGCAGTTCCTGATGTTGGATGCGCATCAGATACAAAATTAGCAGCAGTTTCATCTACTTCCATCATCATTTCTTCTTCTTCCTCCATCTCCATTTCATCGAAGCTATCGCTGTTACTCGAACAGGCTGCAAATGCTACTAGCAAAATATATAAATACCATCTTTTCATCTTTTTCAGTCTTAAAATAAATACTATTCATGTCCTTTAAGAGTTCACCTCTATAAAAGACTCGCAAGTCTGAATTTAATGATAATCGTATTGTTTTACAAGTATTACTTTACTATTTCAATATTTATTTTGCACCTCCTAAAAGTCGAATTACCTCTTTAAGGGTTTTATTTTCCTGTTGCAATTGTTCAATTTGAGGATCGACAGGATTGTTAATGCTTATTTCATCTGCTAAAATTTTGAAGAAATTCAATTGTAAAACTTCACAGATATCCCAAAGCCTATCGATTTGCATGCTTGGTTTTTTCAGCATATGATACACCGAATTCAGATTGATTTGCATTTTTTTAGCAAGATCGGGAGCACTTAATCCTTGTCGTTTCATTTCAAATGCGATTAGTTCATTAATGGCAACTGGACTTTTAAGTTTTGTTCTCATATTGAATCCTTTCTGAATTAGCTTGATTGTATCGCATTGATATTGCGACAGTAATAAAGTTACCAATAATTAAATAAAAATGTTACTTACTAGTATCAAATTATTATTTATAGGTGTGAAAATGTTATTCTGTTTCGTCAAAATTTTAATTGAGAGCGTTATTATTTTAATATATCTCTTTAATTTATTAATTATTGATGTATAATTATTAATTGAGAAGGTAATGTTCTTATTTGAGAGTAAATATCCATTTAAATTGGGAGGGAAAAGGATTTATGGAAGGCAGAAATAAGGCTTTGGGTTAGGGATTGAAGTGGAAAGCCCACAGCGAGGAACGAGTGAGGACTTGTAACGGAAAGCCCGACCCGCAGGGGAACCCCCAAATCGTTTTTACTTGATGTGTTGTTGGCATAAAAAAGCCATTTCAAATAAATGAAATGGCTTTGTGTGTATTTTGCAATTGAGCTTATAAATTAAAAGCTTCTTTTACTTGTTCGATATAATCCAGTTTTTCCCAAGTGAACAATTCAACTTCCAATTCGATATCGCCTGAATAAGGAGAGTGGAATTTTTTGGTAACTGTACGTGGCGTGCGGCCCATGTGACCATAAGCTGCCGATTCTTCGTAAATTGGATTGCGTAATTTCAAACGCTGCTCGATAGCTGCAGGACGAAGGTCGAATAATGCTTTTACTTTATCGGCAATTTCGCCATCGGTAATCGATAAGTTCGACTTGCCATAGGTATCAACAAAAATTCCTACTGGCTCGGCAACACCAATTGCGTAAGAAAGCTGAACCAAAAGTTCTTCGGCTACACCTGCTGCAACCAAATTCTTAGCAATATGACGAGCGGCATAAGCTGCTGAACGGTCTACTTTCGAAGGATCTTTTCCTGAAAAAGCGCCACCACCGTGGGCTCCTTTTCCGCCGTAAGTATCTACAATAATTTTACGACCTGTTAATCCTGTATCTCCGTGAGGTCCGCCAATTACGAATTTTCCTGTTGGATTTACGTGCAAGATAAACTCATTGTCGAACATCGCCTGAACACGTTCTGGCAATTGCTTAATAACACGAGGAATTAAAATGTTACGAACATCTTTCTTGATTTTCGCCAACATCAACTCATCGTTAGGTCCAAAATCGTCGTGCTGAGTAGAAACTACAATTGTATGTACTCTCTCGATGGTATCATCGTCGGCATACTGAATAGTAACTTGCGATTTTGAATCAGGACGAAGATAAGTCATCTCTCTTCCTTCGCGACGAATGGCAGCCATTTCGATTAACAAACGATGCGATAGCTCTAAAGATAGCGGCATGTAATCGTCCGTTTCTTTACAAGCATAACCAAACATCATTCCTTGATCACCTGCTCCTTGCGACATTGGATCTTCGCGATCTACACCGCGATTAATATCATCTGACTGTTCGTGAATTGCCGATAAAACTCCGCAAGAAGCTCCATCGAACTGGTATTCGCTTTTGGTATAACCAATGCGATTGATTACGCCACGCGCTACTTCTTGCGCGTCGATATAAGTTTTGGTTTTTACTTCACCGGCAAGAATAACCTGCCCAGTAGTAACCATGGTTTCGCAAGCCACTTTCGAATTGGCATCGAAAGCTAAAAATTTATCCAATAAAGCATCTGAAATTTGATCAGCAACTTTATCTGGATGCCCTTCTGAAACGGACTCTGATGTGAATAAATATCCCATAATATTTAAATAATAATTAGTTGTGATGTCGATTTTATTACTTGAAATAATAAATCGACAAGCATTGTTGTTTAAAGCCGTTAACTAAATAACGGAGTACACGATACGGG
>JADGFH010000166.1 GCA_016743925.1 Labilibaculum sp. | reverse complement strand
AGATAATGCTGTTCAGATTTACAAAATATCGGAACAACAAGATACTATTTTATTAGAAGAATCTTTGAAGTTATCAAAGTCCGAGAAATTTCAAGTATATTCTCAATTGCCTAATGGTAAGAGAAGTAAGCTTCGTAATATCAATATCGAAAAGGTAACTCCAACGAAAGGAACCATCCCTAAAGATGTGAAAGGACCAGGCTTGCATTTTAGTTGGTTTAAAGGGAATATCAATTCCATCTCTGAAATAGAAGATCTTAATTGGTTGGAAGCTGGCAAAGTTAAGGAACCAGAAAAAGCGAGATCTGTTTTAAAAGAGGAAGAAGAAGGAGTTATTAAATTAACTGGATACATTAAAATTTTTAAAACTGGAGTATATGAGTTTAAAGGTCATCCCGATCTATTGAAAATAGGAGGACAGGTCGTATTAAATGGTGAGAAAAAATCCAAAAGAATTTCTTACACCAATCAGGTAGCATTAGAAAAAGGTTGGCATCGTATTGAAGCTATTTTCTTAGTAAGAGATTATGCCTCGATACCTGAAAGTAAAGTAAAAACAGAGATTGAGTTTAGATTAAAAAATAAAAAATGGGAAACTATAAAGTCGTATTGTTATATGGCAAAGTAGTTTTTAAATAACATTAAACTTAAGAAAAGATGAAGCGATTAGGATTAAGCTTGATTTGTATTTGTTTATCCGTGTTTATGTTTGCACAACAGCAAATATTCATATCAACGAGCGGAAGTGATACAAACAATGGTGAGAAAAATCAACCAGTGGCAACATTGGAGAAAGCCATTAATTTGTATAGAAATGCAAGCAATCAAGGCGAGACGGAGATTATTTTTAGAGAAGGTATTTATCGTTTTCAAAAAAGTGTTGAATTAAATGGAAAGGATTCAGGAAAAGAAAATTCTCCTTTGGTTATAAAAGCTTATGGAGACGAAAAAGTCGTTCTTGATGGAGGAAGTGAGTTAAAATTAGATTGGAAAAAATATAAAAAAGGAATTTTTAAAGCCGAAGTAAAGGGAGAGCTTGCAAAGTTCGAGCAACTTTATGTGAATGGTGAGCAAAAAATTCTGGCCAGATATCCTAATTACGATGCTTCTATCGCTCCTTTTGGAGGATGGACCGAGGATGCAATGACACCTAAGAGATTAAAGAAGTTGAAAGGATTGGAAGGAGCCTATTATCATGTAATTCATGCGGCTCGCTGGGGCGGATTTCATTTCCAAATTACAGATGTGGATAAAAAGGGAAATCCTACTTTAGAAGGAGGATGGCAGAACAATCGTCCAGAGAATGGTTTGCATCAGAAATATAGAATGATCGAAAATACCTTGGCAGAATTAGATGCACCAAACGAGTGGTATTTCGATGGAAAATATATCTATTTCTATCCAGAATTGGAAAAAGATTTAGAGGCTAAATTCGAAACAGATGGTGTTTCTGAAATTATCGTAATGAAGGGTTCTGAAAAGAATCCGGTACAATATGTTGAAATTAGAAATCTGACTTTTAAGCATACAGCTCGCACCTTTATGCAGAGTAAAGAGCAATTGTTGCGCAGCGATTGGGCAATTTACCGTGGTGGAGCCATTCTTATGGATGGAGCAAAAAATTGCTTAGTAAACAATTGTAAGTTTTATCAATTGGGTGGAAATGCAGTTTTTGTGAGCAATTATGCTCGTAATATCGAGGTTAGCTCATGTCACATGGCGAATATTGGTGCCAGTGGTGTTTGTTTTGTAGGTAATTCTGATGCTGTTCGCAGTCCAAATTATCATTACAAAGAGTACACCAAATACGAAGATTTGGATTTGGAAGTTGGTCCAAAAACAAATCAGTATCCTGCAAAATGTATTGCTTACGATAACTTAATTCACAATATTGGTGAAGTTGAAAAACAAACGGCAGCCGTTCAAATTGCAATGGCAATGGATATCACCGTAAGTCACAACAGCATTTACAATTGTGCACGTGCCGGTATTAATGTTGGTGATGGAACTTGGGGAGGACACATTGTTGAGTACAACGATGTATTCGATACTGTTTTGGAAACCAGCGATCATGGATCTTTTAACTCATGGGGACGTGATCGTTTTTGGCAGCCAAACAGAAAACAGATCGATGCTAACGTGGCAAAGCATCCGGGATTAGAATCGTTGGATGCAATTAAAACTTCAGTTATCAGAAACAACCGTATGCGTTGCGATCATGGTTGGGATATCGATTTAGATGATGGATCGACCAATTATCATGTATACAACAATCTTTGTTTAAACAATGGAATTAAGTTACGCGAAGGATATCACAGAGTTGTGGAAAACAATATTTGTGTAAACAATTCACTTCACCCTCATGTTTGGCAAGTAAACAGCGGCGATGTTGTCGCAAGAAATATTTTTGGATCGTATTATTATCCAATTGCGATGAAAGAGAATTGGGGAACTTTCCTTGATTTAAACTTGTTCGATATAGGCGAAAAACCAGTCAATTTGAATGATTTTGATCGTGATTTAAAATCGCTTGTTGCCAATCCATTATTTATAAATCCTGAAAAAGGAGATTACAGGGTAAAGGGAAATTCACCTGCGATAGCATTAGGATTCCAAAATTTCGAAATGGATAATTTTGGAGTTGTATCTCCATCATTAAAAGAGATTGCAAAGACACCTAAATTACCTGAATATAACGCAGGATTAATACCTGGAGCAAAGCCATCGAGAGATATTACCATTCACGAATGGTTAGGAGGAAAAATTAAAAACCTTGTTGGCTTAGGCGAGGTTTCGGCAACAGGAATGCACGACGAAACTGGTGTTTTTATTATTGAGGCTCCTAAAGGAAGTCAGTTAGAGAAATTCGGTTTTAAAGCGAACGATGTTATTATTGATTTTTGGGGACAGGATACGCACAATGTGGAACGTTTATTTGATCATTACGAGAATCGTTTAAAGAACAAGAAAACACCACTTGGTGTATGGCGCGATCAGCAAAAAGCAGAAGTTAAAATAGAATAAAAATATTGGCAGTGGAAAATCTTTTACTGCCAATCATATATTAATATCAACTCAATCTTTAAATTGTTAGAATGAAAAAGTTAACATTAATTGTTCTTTTACAGATGTTTGCATTTACTGCGATTTTTGCGCAGACTGACTTAATGCAAAACACCTATAATAGAGAAAAGACAACGTTAAACGGGAAGTGGAAAGTGATTATTGATCCTTATGATAATGGTAGTTATAGCTATCGTTTGGATCGATTCGATGAGATGAGCAGATCGCCTCGTTCGGCTTATTATATGGATGCAAAAGCCAAGGATAAGACCGATCGTATGGAGTATGATTTCGATACGGCTGAAACTTTAATGGTTCCAGGATCGTGGAACATGCAAAATGATAAATACTACTGGTACGAAGGTTCTATGTGGTATCGTCGTTTGTTTACCTTCAATAAAAAGGCAGAAAATAATGAGGTTTTTGTGCGATTTGAAGGAGCCAACTACAAAACCCACGTTTATTTGAATGGTAAAAAACTGGGACAGCATGTTGGTGGTTTTACGCCATTTGAGTTTAATATTACCGATCTTTTAAGAGAAGGAGACAATTCATTAGTTGTTGTGGTAAACAACATGCGTCATCGCGATGCAGTTCCTACCGTTAACACCGATTGGTTTAATTATGGTGGTTTAACCAGAGATGTGTTTTTGTATGAAGTGCCACAGCAGCATATTACAGATTATAAAATCCAATTAAAGAAAAATCAACCAAATGAAATTGGAGTTAAGATTGCGACAAACGGAATGGCTGCTGGCGCAAAAGTACAGTTGAATATCCCTGAATTGAAAATCAGTAAAGAACTTACAGTTGATTCTAATGGAGAAATTTCTACTTCAGTGAAGGTAAGAAAGATCTCTTATTGGAGTCCTTCTAATCCTAAGTTGTATGATGTAGAATTGGTTGCTGGTGCTGATCACTTGAAAGATCAGATTGGATTTAGAACTATTGCTGTTGACGGATCTAAAATTTTATTAAATGGAGAGCAAATTTTCTTGAAAGGGATTTCAATTCATGAGGAGAATCCAATTCGTGGTGATCGTGCATTCAGTGAAGATGATGCAAGAACAATGTTAGGATGGGCTAAAGAGTTAGGTTGTAACTTTGTTCGATTGGCTCACTATCCTCATAACGAAAATATGCTTCGTATGGCTGATGAAATGGGTATGATGGTATGGGAAGAGAATCCTGTATATTGGACCATTGCTTGGGAAAACGAAGAAACTTACAAAAACGCCAAAAACCAGTTGGCAGAGGTAATGACTCGTGATAAGAATCGTGCTTCGGTTATTGTTTGGTCAATGGCTAACGAGACTCCTCCGGGAGAAGCTAGAGACATTTTCTTAAAGAAACTGGTTGCTTTTACTAAAGCACATGATGATACTCGACTGTTAAGTGCTGCCATGGAAAAGCACAAAGACAAAAAGAACAAGAAAATCATGATTGTGGATGACAAATTTGCTGAGCATGTTGATTTGTTGAGTTTCAACGAATATATCGGATGGTACACTGGTAAACCAACATCTAGTGAAAAGATTATTTGGAAAATTAAATACGATAAGCCAGTAATTATTTCTGAATTTGGTGGTGGTGCATTGGCTGGATTCCATGGTGATGAAACGACTCAATGGACAGAAGAATATCAGGCAGCGATTTATCGCGAACAAATGAAGATGTTATCGAAAATTCCACAGTGGGCTGGAGCGACTCCTTGGATTCTTACTGATTTCCGTTCGCCAAGAAGACCATTGGGAGGTATTCAGGATGGCTACAACAGAAAAGGATTGATTTCAGAGACTGGAGAAAAGAAGAAAGCTTTCTTCATCCTTCAGAATTTCTATAAGAATAAATAATCGATATGCTAGGCTAGTATAATCAGTAGAGATTAGAATTGGAGTAATGGTAAGGTTTTGACTCCAATTCTTTCTTTCCTGATAAATAAAAAAACTATGAAGAAGATTATCTATATCGCATTTTTAGCTCTGATGATTTCCTGTCAATCTACTCAGGAAAAGCAAACATTAAAACTTTGGTACGACAAGCCTGCTACAGATTGGATGACTGAAGGTTTGCCTTTCGGTAATGCCTATATGGGAGCGATGATTTATGGGCAACCTGGCGAAGAGCAAATTCAATTTACCGAAGAATCGCTTTGGGCTGGTGGACCCCGTGCCAATAAAGATTACAATTACGGAAATAGAAAAGATGCTTACAAGCAAATTCCTGAAATCCGTGAATTGCTAAAAAAAGGTGAATTTAAAAAAGCACATCGCCTTGCCTACGATAAAGCTACTGGTATTTTTCACAAAGATGAAAATAAGCAACCAACTTTTGGTGACTATGGTGCTCAGCAAACGATGGGTGATATTTTTGTGAAAGTTCTGGGTGTTGATAAATATACAGACTACCGCAGAGAAATTGATCTGGAAAATGGGGCTATAGCCGTAAATTATAAGGCTAATGGAATTGATTATAAGCGTTCATTTTATGGACATTACCCTAAAAGAATTTTAGTTTATAAATTCAATAGTTCTGCAAAAAGTTCGTATGAATTTCAGCTAAAAACCCCACACAAAAAATTAAACGAACAGTTATCAAATAAGGTATATGCTTTAGATGCTGTTTTAGAGGATAATGGCTTACGATTTGGCGTAAAGGTTAAATTCGATACCGATGGAGATCTTTCATTTGAGAATGGTAAGATATTAGTTAATAATGCTACGGAATTGGTGCTTTACCACACTGCTGCTACCGAGTATAAAAACGAATATCCAGATTATTTAGGTAATGATTATAAAAATCAGTTGGATACTACAATTGCTTCTATTGAGGCAATGAACGAGGAAGATATTTTTGCCGCTCATTTAACTGATTACAAAGCATTATTTAATCGAGTTGATTTCAAATTAGAAGGTCCGAATCGTGATACGATTCCAACCAATCGCCGTCAGAAAGAGTATTATGCGGGAACTTTCGATCCTGCTTTTGAGGCTTTGTATTTTCAGTACAATAGATACTTAATGATTTCCGGATCTCGTCCCGGATCGATGCCATTAACTTTACAAGGAAAATGGAACAATTCGACAAATCCATCATGGGCGTGTGATTACCATATGAATATCAATCAGCAAATGTTGTATTGGCCTGCCGAGGTAACAAACCTTTCGGAGTGTCATGAACCATTGTTTGATCATATGGAAAGCCTAGTAGAACCTGGAAAGATATCTGCTAAGGAGCATTTTAATTCCGAAGGTTGGATTGTAAATACCATGAACAATGCTTACGGTTATACAGCACCGGGTTGGGGATTTCCTTGGGGATTTTTTCCAGGAGGAGCAGCTTGGTTGTGTCAGCACACTTGGGAACATTATGAGTTTACTCAGGATAAGGAATACCTAAAAAATCAGGCATATCCATTAATGAAAGAAGCTGCCAGATTTTGGATTGATTACTTAATTTTGGATGAAAAAGGACATTTGGTGTCTTTTCCATCTTATTCCCCTGAGCATGGTGGAATTTCAACTGGAGCAGCAATGGATCACCAAATTGCATGGGATTTATTGAATAATTGTGTGAAAGCAGCTGAGGTGTTGAAGCTTGATGATGAGTTTACACAAAAAGCAATAGAGGTTCGCGACCACATTTGTCCACCAATGATTGGAAAATGGGGACAATTGCAAGAGTGGAAAGAAGATGTTGATGATCCTAATAATCATCACAGACATGTATCTCATTTGTTTGCACTTTTCCCAGGAAATCAGATATCTGTAAATACAACACCTGAGTTAGCCGAAGCTGCTAAAGTAAGTTTAATGGCCCGTGGCGATGGAGGAACAGGATGGTCGCGTGCATGGAAAATTGCTTTTTGGGCTCGTTTAAAGGATGGAGATCATGCCTACAAAATGTTGCATGAGTTATTAAAGCCATCCGAGTTTACGGGCGAAACCATGACTGAAGGTAGTGGAACTTATGGAAACTTGCTTTGTTCGCATCCACCTTTCCAGTTGGATGGAAACATGGGAGGAACAGCTGGTATTGCTGAAATGTTGATTCAGTCGCACACTGATGTTATTGAATTATTGCCTGCTTTGCCATCTATTTGGAAAGATGGAGAAATAAAAGGTTTGAAAGCAAGAGGTGGATATACTGTTGACATTGAATGGGAAAAAGGAGTGTTAAAGGAGGCTCATATATGTTCTACACAAAAGGATATGATTTTTATCCAATATAAGGACAATAAGATAAAAGTTGACTTTAGTAGTTTGAGTCCTGATGCTAATGAAAAAAGAATCTTTAATATAAAAATGGAATAATTATAATGTTAAATATTAAATTGTTTTTAATAGGGTTGGTATTTATTACCATATCGTGTGATTGTAATAATTCGATTGATTCGAATGATATAACAGAGAGAGAAATTGATTTTAGTTTAAATTGGGATTTTTACAAATTAACAGATAAAGAAACTCCTAATACTAGTAATTTATCTCTTGAAGGAATCAGTTGGAGTAAAGTAAATTTACCTCATGACTGGAGTATAGAAGGGAAATTTATTGCTCCTCCAAAGGAATTGGATAAGGAAAATCTAACAGTCGCACAATTAGGAGGACATTTAGGTAAAAGATCGACAGGTTATCTGGAAGGTGGAACAGGATGGTATCAAAAAGTATTCACTATGCCTAAAGATTGGGAGAATAAAAATATTCACATCGATTTTGATGGTGTTTATATGTACTCCGATGTTTGGATTAATGGAACCCATTTAGGACATCATCATTATGGTTATACTGCTTTTGGATATGATTTAACACCATATCTAAAGAATGAAGGAGAAAACCATTTATTAGTAAAAGTGAGAAATAATCTTGAAAGTAGATGGTACGCTGGATCAGGTATTTATAGACCTGTGAAAATTCGTATTACCAATGATCAATATGTGGACAAATGGGGTACATATGTCGTAACTCCAGAAATAACCAAAGAACGAGCTTCTGTTGTAATCGAAACGAATATTATAAATGCCTCAAATAAGGTATCTAAAGTTTATTTGAATAGTATCATCTTGAATTGTAAAGACCAGGTCGTTGCTGAAATTAAAGATTATAAAAAAATTGATAAGCAATCAAAGCAGCTATTTAAGCAAACAACAGAAATAATATCACCACAATTGTGGAACCTTGAGAATCCAGAATTATATAGGGTAATAAGTGAAGTTGTCGTTAATGATAAGGTCATGGATAGATACCATACTAATTTTGGTGTCCGAGAAATTAAATTTGATAAGGAAAAAGGCTTTTTACTGAATGGAATTCACACACCATTAAAAGGGGTTTGTATTCATCATGACAATGGAATATTGGGAGCCAAATCATTTGCTTGGGCTGAAGAAAGAAAAGTCATTAAGCTAAAAGAGATGGGAACAAATGCCATTAGGTTTAGTCACAATCCTCCAAGCAAAGAGATGCTTGATATTTGTGATCGTCATGGAATGTTAGCTATTGATGAAGCTTTTGATGAATGGCGCGTTGGTAAAGCTAAGGGATATGAAAAGCAATTTGATACGTTATGGAAAAAAGATATGTCTTCAATGGTGTTGAGAGACAGAAATCATCCATCAGTGATTATGTGGAGTATTGGAAATGAAATACCTGAGCAGGGAATGGCAAGATATGGAGCAGAAACTGCAAGTATGTTGGCAAATTTCGTAAAAGAATTAGATCCTACTCGTCCTACCACTCATGCAGTACAACCTGGAGGTGGCCGATGGGGAAATCATTTTCCATTTGCTGATTATTTTGATGCGGTTGATATTGCTGGTTATAATTACGAAAACTGGAGCAAAGATGGAAAAGGTGAATTCGTGATGAATCATGAAAAATTCCCCAATAGAATCATGTATCAGAGTGAATCTGCTGGTAAATTCCTGTTTGATATTTGGATGAAAGTAACTGATAACCCCTACATATTAGGAGATTTTATTTGGACAGGTATTGATTATTTAGGTGAAGTAGGATGTGGAGCAGAATTAAAAGATCAGAAAAAATTTCCTGCCTATATAGCTTCTTGCGGAGATTTTGAGCATACAATGTTTCCTAAACCTCGCTATTATTATCACCAAGTACTTTGGTTGAAGCGACCAGTAGTGCATATCAATGTGCAAAAAAAAGCTCCTTATAAAATCACAAGTTGGGGATGGCAGCCAGCAATTAATTCATGGAATTTAGATCGTAAAGAAGGTGAAATATGTAATGTCGATGTTTATAGTAATTGCGATGAAGTGGAATTGTTTTTTAATAGAAAATCTCTTGGCCGTAAAAGGACATCTAGAAACGAGAAATTCATAGCACAATGGAAAGTCCCATTTCACAAAGGAGAACTTAAGGCAGTTGCTTATAGAGAAGGGAAAGCAGTTTCTGAAGACATTATTAAAAGTGCAAAATCAGCTACGACGATTAAATTAACTTCTGATAGAAAAACAATTGAAGCATCTGGTATGGATATTTGTTATGTAACGGTTGAGTTATGCGATGAAAAAGGAATTAGAAATAGTTTAACGCAAGCAGAAGTTGAATTTGAGATTGAAGGTCCCGGGGAGATCATTGCTGTGGGAAATGGAAGTCATTACGCACCCTTAAATTATCCGTTTATTGGAAAAAAAGGAATAAGCCATGAAGGACGATTATTAGTAGTTATCCGTTCATTCATAAAAGAAGGAGAAATTAAACTAACGGCAAAAGCCAATGGCTTGGAAAAAGGGATTGTTAGTATAATTGCAAACTAAATTTTATATATCTAATTACATTATTGCGATAATTATGGAAGTAAGAAAGTTACTATGTTTTATTTTTGTAATTATTTCTAGTGTTGTTTCAGCTCAGGATGTAGAAATAC
>JADGFH010000944.1 GCA_016743925.1 Labilibaculum sp. | reverse complement strand
CAATATTCCCCTTACAGAAAATAAAAAACCTAGCTTCAATCAGTTGCTTAGCAATAGCTTAACAAAGCTTAGCAAAGCAAAATCTGGTGCAGAATTATTTTCTCTGGTTAATGAATTAAAAAGGTTAGATCAACTATTTCCAGATGAATGGCTAGCAGACTATTACATCGCTTTTATTGATTTACAACTTTCTTTTTCTGCTTCTGCAGATAAAAAGGAAAATCTGTTAAAAGAAGCAATTACCAAAATAGAAGATCTAAAACAAAATTCTTCCGCTAACGCATCCGAAGTATTTACCTTAGAAGGATATTATTACTTCGCAATGGTAGCTCAAAACCCAGCAGTTAATGGTAAAAAATATTATCAGGATGTAATTACTTCTTACAGCAAAGCCATAGCTTATGATGATAAAAATCCAAGACCGAATCTTCTATTGTGCCTTTTCAAAAACAGAATGGCTCAATTTACAGGCGCCGATCAAAGCTCCATGTGCGAAGATCTAAAAAAAATAGCATTCATGTTTTCAGATTTCACCCCACAAAATGAATTGGATCCTACATGGGGAGGTGAACAATTGAAAGCTGCACAAGAAAAATGTGGTAGCAATTAATGAATGATATTTTGAAACTCAGCGGTATATTTTCTCGATACGGGAATTGTTTGATCGTACTCTTTTAGGGAGATTTTATAACCGTTTGAGTTTCCTTTTGCAGTTTTTATTTTATTTAGGTTGATCAAAAAAGAACGATGACAACGAAAAATATTTTCATTATCCATTTGTTCAATGATATTGGTAAGCGTATTTCGAATGCTTATGGTTTTCAGATTACTATCATCTAAATAGTAAATATGAATATGATTTTTCATAGCTTCTAAAAAAAGAAAATCACCCTCTTCAATAGTGAAATTCTGTTCCGTTTTATTCAGATTTTCAAATGTTATTTTCGAATTCAATTCTATGTTATCAATGTTACGGCCTTCTTGAATAATTTTGTTCAGATTATTTTTCAAGGTTATATTATAACGAATTAAAACCAAACCAATCGTTGGGAAAATACCAATCGCACAGGTCAACAGAAAAGTATAGAAAAAAGACCATATACTAATTTTAAAGCCCTTAATAATCAGAGTCAAATAAGAAAGATTAGAGAGCGAGATTACTATCAAAATCAAAAGAATGTATAATATCTCTTTTATAATTGTCCATTTGGAATTAAATAGACGGTGTAGTGATTTTTTTATCAGGAAATTGCAAATAAACAAACAGAATATCGTAATCAGACCAAAACCAAGCGATGCCAATACCTTATTATCATCGTATGAATGAAAATCAAAAGGCTGAAAAATAAAAAGAATTAAGCTAACAAGAAAACCACCAAATAGGATGTGCTTTGGAGCTGCAATTGCAAAAGGATATTTTCGAAACAACAATTGAATCATTCTAAAACTATTATCTATTTTTTACTGAGCATAAATATAAATATTTTTGGACTTAAACCGATCAAATCTCTTTTATAAAAAATGCCTCGATTTTATCGAGGCATTTTTATTTTATCCTGGTTCAGGTTTATTCCTTTTTCTTCTTCTTTCTTTTAATCTTCTTCACTTTTTTTCCATCGTCCGATTCTTCCACTTCTACTGTAACTTCTACCTCAACTTCATCATCTTTTTCGATCCAATCCTTATTTTCTCCTGAGCTTTTAATCTTTATGATTTTGTAGCCATCCTCTTCCGATATTTGCACATCATCAGAATCATTTATAATGATGATTTTTTCTCCTTTTTTGCCATGAGAATCTATCATTTTCATTTTATGCTTTCCTCCTTTAAGGATTTCAATATGAATATCTTTATCAATACAAGAATCTCCTTTATGAATAAAAACATTTCCATCTTTATCTGAGAATTTCATTTTCTTAATCATCTCAATTTCAAAATCTTCATCAATATCATGTTCTCCATCAGTTGTTACATGAATTTTTCGAATTATTTTTTTGTGTTTCCTATGATGATCACCATCTTCAGAAATCCAGATTTTATGCTTCTTCATAATAGAATCAGCCATGCCATCTATATTCATTACCTCAATAATTTTATCATGCCCAACTCTTTCATGAAAAATGGTATCGATAACTGTTTCTTTTCCATCCTCAATTATTTTAACCTTAACATGAACTTCATGCTTCTCTTCTTTCTTTTCTTTTTCCTGAGCAAATGAACCTTGTGCAGCACATACTGCAAAGCCAATTAATAATAGATAGAGTGATAATCGTTTCATAAGTTCCTTT
>JADGFH010000943.1 GCA_016743925.1 Labilibaculum sp. | reverse complement strand
GTTTGTCGTTTCGAGATAAGCAATATTTTTTCTCTTTAAATCTTTATCATGATATTGGATTGTTCCCAACACCTTATTTTTTAGCCCATAAATTGTATTAAGCAGAGTTGTTTTTCCTGAACCATTTAAACCAACTAAACCATGAATTGTATTGCTGGATATTTCCAGACAAAGCTCATTAAGCACATTATTATTATTACCGTAATTAACTTTTAAATTATCGATTTTAATCATGAAAGTATTTTTTAAGGTTTTCGCATGCTTTTATATAATACCTTATGCCCATAATTAACGGAACCGGCCAAAATAAAGGCACTATAACAAATAAAATATTTATAGAAGTAATAATGCTGTTTCGGTTCAAATTAGCATTTTCTTCAAATAGTCCATATTTAAAGACAATTGTAAGAACCTGAATTAAAAATGAAATGATTACGGCTCCGATCAAATAATACCATGTAGATGTTTGAAATAGTAGTGCTATAATTAAAATTGGAGTAAAAAGGATTAATAGTTGTTTTAAGTTGATAAATATCTTTCGCAGAATAAATTCTCTTGGATTCTTAGCAAAGAATTCAACAAATTCTCTTGGTTCGCCAAGGTAGTAAAAGCCTGAAACAAGAATTGATATAAAAATAAGACCTACTACCGCTACATACGGTTTAAATGAAAAAGCAAGGAAAAATAGATATACTGGGAACAGTAAAAGCAAGTTTCTTCTTATTCCACTTATCCACTCAAAAGAACTATTAGAAATAAATGGTAAACTAACTTTAAATTTTGAATTAAGCCTGGAGCTAAAAGGATTTATCAGCAACTTAATAATTGAACCCAAATACTGTAGTTTTAAGTCGATTGAAATCAATGATATTAACAAAACAATGGGAATGAGTAATCCTATTCCAATCCAATTATTATATACGATCCAAATGACAAGAAATGGAAGGATTAAAAATAAATATTCGCTCAAATAGATTGAATATGAGCTTTTAATTGTGGTTTTAATAAAATGTTTGTCCTTTCTGGATGCGTGTATAGACAATAACAATAGTGCAATCACAATTAATGATTTGCTTGTGTTTTCAGGTAATATCAAAAAACTGAATACCGTAAATGATACAAACCAAAGTATAAGTAACAATACTATTATCCTAAATAATCCAATGCCCTTTAACAAGCGTAAGAATTGTGAAAGCCTAATTTTAAAAAAGGTTATTATCATCTCTTGATTTTATGTGTGCTAACGATTTTGTTTAGTTTCGTGGGCGATTTCAAAGAGAAATCTTATCAATGCGCTAAAGATGCAAGCCGAATGAATTTGTTTATATTTTTAAGCAAACCATTTTATATGGCTTGCTGGTGTTTCTTAATTGTACTAAACTTTCGAACTGCTTATCAGCGCCCATGAAATTTAGCTTTTGTAACCACTGATTTGGGTTCTACCCTATTCATAAAATCATTCATTGTCAAGTAATGAATCGCAATTATCAATCTTACTTTGGGGTCATTAATATTGTAATCTTTATAATTTTTCACAAAATCTGCCATCATTGATGGTGAGATTACTCCCATACCTTTAAAACTACTACAATACTGTGCTATTTTTCCATCTTGTTCTCCAACTTTTTCCAAGAACTCCATATATTTTCCATCATATTTTAATTCTAACCTATTTAGAGTGTCTACAGAATTCATTTGGACAGTCCAACTCATTCTCCAGATTTGGTCATAAGTTGAATATGAAAGTCTTTTGTACAATTCTTTTTGTTTGTTGAAATCAATTGAAAGTGTTAACTGTCCAAGATTTTTTATTTTAGAATTACCTTCAAAAAACGTATAATAGGTTTTTAACAAGCTACCCTTATCATTCTTATTTATTGAGCTAATTTGCTGTTCAAAGAAGTCTTGAATTTTCACTAAATCGTTAATTTCTGCTGAAGTAAAAATCGAATTGACTGTTTCATCATCGATTACACTATCTTTTTGTTCCAGTGAACAACTGATGAATAATGTCGTTATAAAGATAAAGAAAAGTAGGTTTTTCATTACTGGTCTTTTTAAAATTTGTGGTTAACGATCTTGTTTAGTTTCGTGGGCGATTAAAACAGTTTGCTTGCTGGTGTTTCTTAATTGAACTAAACATTCAAACTGCCCATCACCGCCCAGGAAATTTAGCTTTTGTGTCTGTTGCACAACTTAAAAAGTACAGAAAAACATATAACACACTATTTTCACGCATACGCAATTAGTTGATTTACAAGTCTACTTATTTTCATTAACTGTTGTGA
>JADGFH010000942.1 GCA_016743925.1 Labilibaculum sp. | reverse complement strand
GGATGTGCTTCCTCAACAATTGATTAAATCTATTATGATTGAAGATATTGATCAAATGGAGCAATTGGGAATTTATGAAGTGGCTCCAGAAGATCTTGCTTTATGCGAATTTGTTTGTACATCAAAAATTAATGTACAAGATTTAGTCCGTAAAGGAATTGATCTGATGATTAAAGAAATGAGCTAAGAAAAAACGGATAATAATATATAATGAAAGCACTAAGAAAATTTCTTGATAAAAAGAAGCCCTTGTTTCAAGAGGGTGGGAAGTTTGCAAAGTTGCAGTCGTCTTTCGAGGCATTTGAAACTTTTCTATTCGTTCCCGATATTACATCTCATAGTGGTAGTCACATAAAAGATGCTATTGATTTGAAGCGTACAATGTCTATCGTTGTTATGGCTTTAATTCCTGCATTGTTATTTGGGATTTACAACACAGGATACCAGCATTTCTTATCAATTGGCCAATCTGCCGATATGATGGAAATCTGTATTTATGGTCTAATTAAAATCCTTCCAATTATCGTTGTTTCATACGTAGTTGGTTTGGGTATTGAATTTGCTTTTGCACAAATGCGTGGTCATCAGGTAAACGAGGGATTCCTTGTTTCTGGTATGCTAATTCCTTTAATAATGCCAGTTGGTGCACCTCTTTGGATGGTTGCAGTATCGACTGCATTTGCTGTTGTGATTGGTAAAGAGGTATTTGGTGGAACAGGTATGAATATTTGGAATCCAGCGTTAATTGCTCGTGCATTCTTCTTCTTCGCTTATCCTTCTAAAATGTCTGGAGATACTGTTTGGATTGCTGAAAAAGCGGATAGTTTTTCTGGAGCAACACCTTTAGCACACGCTGCTACTTTAGCAGATTTTGAAGGAGGTTCAGGTGCAGCAACGTCGGTAATTGAACAGCATTTAAGTAACTCATGGGATATGTTTATTGGATTGATCCCTGGATCAATCGGAGAAACATCTACTGTTGCTATCTTAATTGGAGCTGCTCTTTTATTAGCTACTGGAATTGCAAGTTGGAGAATTATGCTTTCGGTATTTGTTGGTGGTTTCGTAATGGGAACAATCTTTAATTTAATCGGCTCTAATGCTTACATGACAGATATTCCAGCATACCAACATTTAATTATGGGTGGTTTCGCCTTTGGAGCTGTATTTATGGCAACAGATCCAGTGTCTGGTTCGCAAACTTTACGTGGTAAATATATTTATGGATTCCTTATTGGTGTTATGGCTGTATTGATTCGAGTTGTAAATGCTGGTTTCCCTGAAGCAATGATGTTAGCAATTCTATTGATGAATACTTTTGCTCCACTAATCGATCATTACGTGATTCAAGGTAACATTAAGAAAAGATTGAAACGTGTTAAGGTAAATGCTTAATCAAAAAACCGTTTAGAAAATGAATACTCAAAGCAATACATATACATTTCTTTATGCTGCCATTATGGTAGTTATTGTTGCGGCAGTACTTTCTTTTACTTCATTGTCATTGAAAGATCGCCAAAACGCAAATAAGGAAATAGAGAAAAAGCAAAACATTCTTAAGGCTGTGAATGTTGCTTCGACTCCTGCTGATGCTGTTGAGCTATACGATAAATTTATCGTGGAAGCTATAATAGTAAATTCTGAAGGAGAGGTTAAATCAAACGATAAGTCTGAAACTTTTAAAGTTGATTTGAAAAGAGAAAACAAGAAAGAACTTTCAGTAAGAAATCTTCCTGTTTTTGTTTTCAATAAAGAAGGTGTCGGCGAAAAATTAATTATTCCTGTTAGAGGTAAAGGTATGTGGGGTCCTATTTGGGGGTTCATCTCAATGGAATCGGATCGTAAAACTATTTTTGGTGCTACTTTCGACCATAAAGGTGAAACACCAGGTTTGGGTGCTGAAATTGCAAATGCAGATTTCCTTGCTCCTTTTACTGGGAAGCAGATTTTTGATCAGGCTGGAATGTTTACTTCTCTAAAATTAGTTAAGGGAACAGCTTCAAATAATCCGCATGCATTTGATGCCGTGTCTGGTGGTACTGTTACATCAAAAGGTTTAGAAGCGATGCTTCAGGATAACCTTAGCAGTTATGAAAAGTTTTTTAAATTTTCAAAAAAGTAAGATATGAGCGATAAAGAACCATTATTCTCAGCTAAAAATCGGAAACTGCTTACCAATCCGTTGGGAACTGATAATCCGATTACGATTCAGGTACTGGGTATCTGTTCGGCCTTAGCAGTAACTGCTAAATTGGAGCCAGCTATTGTACTTTCCATTTCTGTTATGG
>JADGFH010000941.1 GCA_016743925.1 Labilibaculum sp. | reverse complement strand
AAAAAAAGGGATGCGATATTGCTATCCACTATAACAAATCTAAAAAAGCAGCTATCGATCTGCAAAAAAGTTTACAAGAGCAGTTTGTTAGTCAGAATTTTAAAATATTTCAGGCTGATTTGGGCAATACTCAAGATTGTGATGAATTAATTGATAAGGTGTTGATGCATTTTGAAAATTTGGATGTTTTAATAAATAATGCTTCTGTTTTTGAACCAGGTGTTATTCGAGAAACTTCAATTAAACTATTTCAAAATCAGATGAATGTAAATTTATTGGCTCCATTTATTCTGTCGAGGAATTATGCAATGAACAGTAGACAAGGAGTAATAGTTAATTTTTTGGATACTAGAATTTCAACGAATTCTAATTCCCATGCAGCCTACAGTATTTCTAAAGTAGCCTTTGCACATTTAACAAAAATGGCGGCCTTAGAATTTGCTCCACAAATTAGGGTTAACGGGATTGCTCCTGGAGCAACTCTTTCACCTGGAAATAAAGGAGAAGAGTATTTAGTAAACTTAGCCAAAAATACCCCGATGAAAGAACCAGGAGGAATTGTTCCTATTTTGCAATCATTGGATTATATTATAGATAATAAGAATTTAACGGGGCAGATTTTGTACTGCGACGGAGGCGAACAACTTTTATAAATTTAAGTATATGGCGATAATTCGTGTAAAGAATCTACTAATAAGAACGTATATCGGGTTTAATCCTGAAGAACTACAAAACAAACAAGATGTTCTTATTAATATGAAAATTAGAGCTAATGTGAATGAGGCGATTCGTAATGACGATGTTGAAAATTCTTATAATTATAAAACGATTACTAAAAAGGTGATTAAGTTAGTACAAGAGGGACAGTTTAAAATGTTAGAAAACCTAACCCAGCAAATACTAGATTTAGTCTTGTTAAATCCTCAGGTTGAATGGGCTAGGGTGGAGGTTGACAAGCCACATGCATTGCGCTTTGCTGAATCTGTATCTATCGAATTAGAAGCTAATCGAGAAAATTAAATTTAGATATGAATGAATGTATTTTAGGTATAGGATCAAACATTAATCCGGAAGAAAATATCCGTAAAATGCTTTGTTTATTGGCAAAAGATCATTGGCTTGGAAAACATTCGTCTTGGCTGAAGACGGCTCCTATTGGAATCACAGATCAGGATGAATTTGTGAATGGTGCTGTTCATGTCAAAACTCAACATTGCATTGAAGAATTTACTAAATATTTGAAAAAATTAGAAGACAAAATGGGGCGAGATAGGACTTTGCCAAAGTTTGGTCCTCGTGTAATCGATTTGGATATTGTGGTTTGGAATGGGGATATTAAAGATGATGATTATTATACGCGAGATTTTGTGCGAAATTCGGTTGATCAGTTACTTTAATTCATGATGTTTTATAAGCTGATTAACCAATTCAATATCGGCTGGAGCCCAATCTAAGGCTTTCAATTCGGTAATTTTCACCCAGCGTATATTCTGATGTACTCGAAGTTGATATTCTCCATGAAGGTGTTCAACAAATATGGCTTTTAACAGGATGATTTTATTACCATAATCATATTTGCTTTCACCTAGATATCCAATAACTTTTGTTTTGATTCCAAATTCTTCTTCTAATTCACGAACAATGCATTCTTCGGCAGTTTCATTATTTTCAATTTTACCTCCCGGAAATTCCCATTTATGGCTAAGTTCGTCATCATGATTTCTTTGGGCGGCTAAAACTTCACCCTGTTTTTGGATGATGGCAGCAGTCACTTCAATTATTTTCATTTATTATCCTGCTTAGGTGTAATCTCTTCCAATAAATTTACTGCAAGTTTAACCAGATTTTTGCAGGACATACTGTAATTGAAACGAATATCGAAACAGGTAAGATAGTCTGATTTTTCTTGAAAGCGTTTACTAAATTCTTCTGATAATTCGGGTTTGTCTTTGATTAATTCTAGAGCAGCGTAATACGCACCACAATTTCCATCTTTTGCTTTGCCATTACCGAACTTTGCAAATTCAGATATATCATCATTTGAGATTTGATACTCTTCTTGAAAGGCTTTTAAAACAGCCTGAGCACAATTATAGTATCCAGGCGGTTTGTGGAAATATTTTAAGGCAATATCAGCCTTTGTCTTTTTGAATATAAAGCTCATTTTTTAAAACACTGCTTTGGTATCAAACAAATTTAACTTATTCTCGAAATCTAGCATCAAAACAAATATGCTATTGAGCATGCTTGATGATTAGAGTGTAAATCATTTAGTTAATTCAATGCTATTAC